>NZ_JBYTAG010000055.1:0-48982 GCF_058787995.1 Cupriavidus sp. FW305-27 | reverse complement strand
GCCATGCTGGGTGGGGGAGGCTGTGGTTTCCATGGCTTTGGGTGTCAGGTTGCGGTGTCCAAAGATTAGGGGCCGCCGGGGGCAATTTGAATCACGGCGGCAAGCAAGTCAGCGTTGCGCGGCGCGCAACGCCTTCATTTCGGGGGTGGCGTTTAATGATCATTGGATAATCAACGGGCAGACGGCGCGCGGCGCAATCGCCACGGCGGCAGCCTGAATCAACAACCGGAAGCTACCTGGCAGCTCATTGGTGGCGTCTTCGATGAGTTCGCGCACACGGCCGAGAACGTGGGTCAGGCCCTGCGGCACGACGAGACCGAACTCGGCCAGCAGGCCGCGGAGGTGGTTGGCCTGGGCGGTGCGTGCACCGACGAAGCCCTGGCGCACCCGATGCAGCGCCAGCACGGCCTGCTGCTCGACGTTCTTAAGAGGCACGAAGCGCATGTTGGGCCGCGCGACCGCTTCGCAGATCGCCTCGGCATCGGCCGCGTCGTTCTTATTGGTCTTGACGTAGGGCTTGACGAACTGTGGCGCCATCAGCTTGACGGTGTGACTAAATGCCTGCAGCTTGCGCGCCCAGTGGTGGGCTCCGCCGCAAGCTTCCATGCCAATCAGGCACGGAGGCAAATTGGCGAAGAAGGGAATGGAAAGGGCACCGATGGCGCCGGCCCCGGCAGCCCGCGCCGCAGGCAATGGCCGGTGCCCACGCGACTAACTCTATTCGACCGTTGGCCCCGGATAAAGGCATCGGCAAGAACAACAATTGGTACTGCCAGGAGCAAATCCACTGCCTGGCAGCCTTTTGTATCCCTTTGTATCGGCAAGCCTGCGGGATACGTACATATGCAAATCCGCACTCTGCACGCCACAGCCCGGATACATGAGTCGCCTTAAATCCATGGATCCCGCCGCAGGGGCGCGCGGGATGCAACTTCCATCAGTCTTCTGGAGCCAACCATGACCCAATCCGGACAAACCCTCTATACCGGCAAGACGCACACCACCGGCGGACGCGACGGCGCCGCCCGCAGCGATGACGGCCGACTGGACGTAAGACTGTCGTCACCTGGCAGCAGCGGCAGCGGCACCAACCCCGAGCAGCTGTTCGCCGCAGGTTGGTCCGCCTGCTTCATCAGTGCGATCGGCTTCGCGGCCCGCGCCAGCAAGATCGCACTGCCGCCGGATCTGGCGGTCGACGCCGAAGTCGACCTGGCCAACAGTGAGGGCGCCTACTTCCTGCGCGCCCGGCTCAACGTGAGCCTGCCGGGCGTGGACACGGAGACCGCCCGGGCGCTGGTGGACACCGCGCATCTGAACTGCCCTTACTCCAAGGTCACGCGCGGCAACCTCGACGTCGAGATCAACCTGGTCTGACCCAGGCACCTGATCCGGGTCCGGGCGGCCGGCGGGCGGCCCGGACCCCACCCTCGATACGGGCCGAAGGCACTGGCGGATAGTGTCAGGACGCCCTCGTGCCAGGCGATTGTTGCCATGGCGGACCAACAGTGGTTGCCGCCGTTGTGTTCCTTACCGGGGCCGGTATGTCCGGCGCGAACATTAAGAGACCGTTTCAAAAAGACGGCTCAGCGCGCCTGAAGATGTTCCAGCAGACGAGAGAGCAGCCGAGTTTGAGGAGGGTCCTCATGAATGTCAGCTCGACGTTCGAAGCGAATGCGAAGACGACGGAAGTTGTGAAGTCACGCAGGAGTACGTTCGACAACCCAGCGGAATTTGCCCAGTCCACTGCCATGTTCTGTGCGGCGCTTGGCGATTACTGGTTTGACGCCGCGCTCACGCAGCCGCTGACGATGCGGTTCGGAGTCGTAGCCGCAGTCGGCGTAGATGACTTTGGGCTTCTGAAGCGGTCGGCCACGTACGCCGCGAATCGGCGGAATGGCATGACGAGCGGCAGCAATTGGCTGACGTCGTTGCGGTTCGCGCCGGTCAGGATTGCACTGATGGGGACGCCATTCGCATCGACGAGGATGTGATGCTTGGAACCGGGTCGCGAGCGATCCGTGGGGTTTGGGCCAGTTTTTCGCCCGCCCCAACGGCTCGCACCAACAATGAATCGACGGCTGCTCGTGAGAAATCGAGTTGGCCGGTCTCGTGTAACTTCGCGAGCCCAGCTTGTGCAGTCGGTCCCACACGCCGGCCTTCTGCCAGTCGCGCAAGCGCCGCCAGCAGGTCGAACCAGAGCCAAATCCCAACTTGGTCGACAGGTCGCACCAGCGTATTCCGGTCTTGAACACGAACAGGATGCCATTCAGCGCCGCCCGACTCGAAACCGGGCACCGCCTGGATATTTCTCGCGTCGCGGTTTCGACGGCGGCAGCAAAGGCTCGATCAGTGCCCACAGCTTGTCGTCAATGATCGGCGCGCTCATCCCCTCGGTTCCGGTTGTTCAGATGGCCAAGGCTAACAGCCCCCTGGGGTCTTTAGCGAAATGGTCTCTTAGGCTTCGTCGCCAAACGACTTCAGCCAGCTGTACCGGCTAGCGGCTTCCGACCCTCGGGCCATCACCGTTCCCCGCCATCCGCACGCTTGCGTTGAACGGGCCTTGCCCGCGCCGCCATCGCCTCACCGACCGCGTCCCGCACGCATTCCGCCAGCGACTCCGAAGCCCGCGTCCGGGTCGTGGCACTCGCCCGCGCGATCACCAGCGGCTGCCGCACCGTCTCCTCCAGAATCGGCCGCTCCGCCACGCTTGCGCCCTGGCCTGACGCTGGCGCCTGCGTAATCAGCAGCGCCACTCCCAGCCCATTCGCCACCATGCTCCGCGCCAGCTCCAGCGACGTCACGCGGTAGCGCACCTCTGGCTGCAGTCCAAATTGCCAGAACGGCGCCATCAGGAATTCACGGCTGTGCGGCAGATCGATCAGGATCAGCGGCTCCCGCGCCAGTTCGTGCAACGATATCCCACCCTTGCGCCGCGCCAGTCGTGAACCGGCAGGCACCAGCCCGTAGGGCCTGAGTTCCGCCATGACCTCGCGGTCGATTTCATTGGGCAGGCCGACGTCGTAGGTTAGCGCCAGCTTGATCTGCCCGCCGTGCAGCCAGTCTTCAAGCTGGGCCAGGTCGCCCTCGACGAAGCGCACCGAAAAGCCAGGGATAGCGCTCGCGCGCGATGCGCAGCACCAGCGGCAGGTAGGTCGGCGCCAGCGTGCGGAAGACGCCGATCCGGACCTCGCCGGCGGTGGCATCGCCGCTCTTGTCGACTTCGAACGCCATGGCCGCGCCGAGGATGTGGCGCGCTTCGGCGAGCTTGCGCACGCCGAAGTGGGTCAGGGTCATCTTCGCGCCCGCGTCGCGCGGAAACAGCGCTTCCTCGAACAGCGTCTCCAGTTCGCGGATGGCGACGGAGATGGAGGGCTGGGAGACGTTCAACTGCCGCACCGCCGCCGTGGTGCTGAACGATTCCGCGGTCGCGACGAAGTAGCGCAACAGCCGCAGCGAGGTGCGCATTAAGAAATATGCCGCACAGAATCGTGTCACCGCAACGCAATCCGGGCGCCCCTGCAGGGTACGGCGCCGCCAGGCCTGCAGGCCGAGGTGAACGGGCTGCTGGGCGCGGCGGGCATTCCGGTTGCGCCCATCCGCAATGTGAAGGAGGCACTAGAAAGCGAGCATGCCGCCCATCGCGGCCTGCTGACCGAAGTGCGCGAGCCGGACGGTGGCACCGTGCGGCTGCCATCGCAGCCGGTGAAGTTCTCAGGCTATGGCGCCAACCGCGTGACGCCTGCGCCGGCGTTGAGGCAGCACACCGAGGCCATCCTGGGCGAACTGGGTATCGCCTCTGCGCAGGCCGGGCAATTGTGGGCCAGCGGCGCGCTGGGTGCCGCGGCGATGGCCGCCGAAACATTGCAAACGCATATTTTCAACACGGAGAAGCAACATGCATAGGCGCTTGGGTGTCGAGCCGGGCGATCTGGAAATCGCGGACGCGATCAGCCGTTTCGCACAGAGCGAACTGGCGCCGAAGGCGGCCGAAGTGGATCGCGACGAAACCTCCACCACCCGCTACGTTCCCCAGCTCGCCGAACTCGGCCTGATGGGCATGAACCTGCCTGAGCGTTGGGGCGGGACCGAAACCTCGCCGGTCGCCTGATCCTGTCGCTGGCCGAGGTCGCCAGGGCCTGCGCCTCGACCTCGTCGATGATCGGCGCGCACTACCTGGCCACCGATTCCATCCTGATCGGCGGCGACGACGGGCTGCGCGAGCACTACCTGCCGGAAGCGGCGTCGGGCACGAAGCTGGGCGCCTTCGCGCTGACCGAGCCGCGCGCCGGCTCCAACCCCGCCGACATGGCCACGCGCGCCACGCCGGAGGGCGACGGTTATCGCCTGCGCGGCGTCAAGCACTTCATCTCCAACGCGGACGCGGCGGACTTCATCGTGGTCTACGCCAAGACGGATCCGGCCGCCGGCACGCGGGCATCAGCGCCTTCGTGCTGGCCGCCAACCGGCTGGGACCGGAAGGCAGCGGCTTCCGCACGGCAATGAAGGTGCTCGACAACAGCCGCCTGGACGTGGCCGAGCGGCTGGTGCGCGATGCCCGCATGCTGCGCATCTACGAGGGCTCGTCCGAGATCCAGCGCACCGTGATCGCGCGCGCCGTGCTGGGGTGAGCGCCGCGCTCAGCGCAGGGACCGGAACGCGGCGCGCACCTCGGCGCTGAACAGCCCCGGCTCTTCCCAGGCCGCGAAGTGGCCGCCCTTGTCTACGCGGTTGTAGTAGACCAGGTTGCGATAGGTCCGTGCTGCCCAGTGCTTCGGCGGCCTGTAGACCTCGCCGGGGAAGATTGTTACGGCAGCGGGGATCGAGATGCCGGTCCCGCTGGCCGCGCCAGGATTACTCTCCGCGTAGATGCGCCCGCTCGACGGCCCGGTGTTGGTCAGCCAGTAGAGCGTGATGTTGTCGAGCAGTTCGTCGCGGGTCAGCGCGCGCTCCGGGTCGCCTCGGGTGTAGACCCAGTCGGCGATCTTGTCATAGATCCACGCCGCCAGTCCCACGGGCGAGTCAGAGAGGCTGTAGCCCAGTGTTTGCGGGCGCGTCCCCATGATGGCGGCGTAGCCGAAGCCTTTGTTGAGGAACTCCCGCGCTTGGTCGAATACCGCCTGATCTTCGGCAGTCAGGCCCTCCGGGGCAGGATCGCCGCTCTTGAGCGCCCTGGCAATTTCCGGCGGGAGCGTGGTCGCGCGCTCGATCCGGTTGACGTGGATACCGAGCAGGCCCGCAGGCGCCTGGCGGCCCATGGCATCGGAAATGATGGCGCCCCAGTCGCCGCCTTGCGAGACGTAGCGCGAATATCCCAGGCGCTTCATCAGGACGCCCCAGGCGCGGCCGATCCGGTCCGGATTCCAGCCGGTGCCCTTGGGCTTCTCCGAAAAGCCGAAGCCAGGCAGGGAAGGCAGCACCAGGTGGAAGGCATCGTCGGCAGTGCCGCCGTGCGCCGTCGGATCGGTCAGCGGACCGATCACCTTCAGCAACTCGAACACCGAACCCGGCCAGCCGTGGGTCATGATCAGCGGCAATGCGTTGGGATGACGGGAGCGCACGTGGATGAAATGAATATCCAAGCCGTCGATATTGGTCAGGAACTGCGGCAAGGCATTTAGCTTCGCCTCGGCCTTGCGCCAGTCGTAGCCCGTCTGCCAGTAGCGCACAAGCGGCTGGAGCTTCGTGAGCTGCACGCCATGGGAGCGATCACTGACCGTCTCGGCGTCGGGCCACCGCGTCGCGGCCAGGCGGCGGCGCAGGTCGGTAAGCGCGGCTTGCGGAACATTGACGCGGAACGGGCGGATGGCATCTGCGGCAGCGGCCTGTGCCCCGGCGGCCTGCGCCGCATCGGACCGGGTAGCAGCCGTTACCGGACGAAATGCCGCAAGGGCGGCCGCCGCCACGCCGCTCAGCAACAAGGCCCGGCGGGACAGGACGGTAGCGTTGGGAGATTCCGATGCACTCATGGTCGCACTTCTTGAGCTCTGGTTTTCAATATCGCGGTGCATTCAGGTCGCGCTCACTTGCTCGGTACGGCCAGCGGAGCCCCTTTCTTGACAATATAGGTAGCGAGTTCCGCCGCCTTGCCGGTGCCGACATTCCTTGCCGAGTGAGCCGTTCCCGAAGGGATGAACAAGCTGTCGCCGGCCTTGAGCGTGACCGGCGGCTGGTCCCCGAGCTGGTACTCCAGCGTGCCTTCGAGAACAAAGGCGACTTCTTCGCCCGGATGAGAGTGCTTCGGGGCAAACGCGCCCGAATCGAAGTCGACTCGCACCTGGACGGCCTCGCGTCCGGGCACGCTGATGTCCTGCTTCAGCAGGTCCGTGCGATGGATACCCACGGCCTGCGCCTGGGCCGCTTGCATCGCGATGCTGCTACCGACGACCAGCAACGCCGTCGCCATGAATCGAGTCGTTTTCATTTGGAAGTCCTTTCATGCCCGGGAGCATGCGTAAGTGAGCTGATGCGTGACAGGGCGATTACCGGCATCCGGTAACGCCATTTGAGCAGCGTGACGTGTTAGCGATGTATCGGCCAGGCGGGGTTTTCGTAAGCGCATGTGTTCGCGCTAACGGCTGACACATTGCGATACAAAACGGGCGCCACGAAGGCAGTGCTCGCCTCATTTTTGGTTCTTCGAAGAATTCCGGGGACTGAATTGCCACATTCCGTATCCTAATGGCCGTTAAGACGGCGATTAGGGAACGGGATGCTGGATCGGAAAACGCTACAGGCGTTGGGCTGCTGGGATGGCTACAAGCTGGAACGGGTGGTGTGGCCTGAAGGGGAAAGCCGACGCTAGCGCTGTACCTCAAGCCGGTCAGCAAAGTCATGTACTGCGAGGAATGCGGGTCGAAGTGCCGGCAGGTCCATGAGACGGTGGTGCGGCGCGTGCGGGATCTTCCGCTGTTCGAGTACCGGGTCGTGCTGCACGTTCCCCGGCGCCGGGTGTGGTGCGACCAATGCGGTGGCCCGCGCCTGGAACGCTTGGAATGGCTTGGCCGCTACCAGCGTGTCACGGCCCGTCTAGCTCAGGCTTGCGGTCAGCTACTGCGTACCTGGCCATGGACGAATTCGCGCTGCACAAGGGCCATCGCTATGCCACGGTCGTCGTCGATCCGATCGGGCGGCAAGTGCTCTGGATCGGTCAGGGCCGCTCGCGCGAGACAGCACGGGCCTTCTTTGAGCAGCTCCCGGCGGGAGTAGCCAAGCGCATCGAAGCCGTTGCCATCGACATGACAACTGCCTATGAACTGGAGATCCGGGAGCATCGCCCGCAGGCTGAGGTGGTCTTCGACCTCTTCCACGTGGTAGCCAAGTATGGGCGCGAGGTGATCGACCGGGTCCGTGTGGACCAAGCCAATCGCCTGCGGCACGACCGTCCAGCCAGACGGGTACTCAAATCCACGCGCTGGCTGCTGCTGCGCAACAAGGAAAACCTGAGCGACACTCAAGCCGTGCATTTGAATGACGTGCTGCAGGCCAATCAACCGTTGCTGACCGTCTACATCCTGAAGGACGAACTCAAGCGGCTGTGGTTCTACCGCCGTCCCGCATGGGCCCAGAAGGCTTGGGAGCATTGGTGCGCCCAGGCAAGGCAGAGCCGGATTCCAGCCCTGCAGTTGTTCGCGCAGCGCTTGCAGACCTATTGGCACGGCATCATCGCTCGATGCCGGCACCCGCTGAACACAAGCGTCGTTGAGGGCATCAACAACACCATCAAAGTCATCAAGCGCCGAGCCTACGGCTACCGTGACGAGGAATACTTCTTCCTAAAGATCAAGGCGGCGTTCCCCGGAATTCCTCGTTGAACCTTTTTTTGCCAGGCTGTTGTTGTCCACGCTGACCTCCCCATCGAGGAGGTGGTGCGTCAGCGCCGCCCACTTCTTGAGGCTGTAGTCGAGCGCCTTGGCCGTGATGCCACCATCGGGTACACGTGACCGCTCCAGCTGCAGCCAGGCATGCAGTTCCTCCCACAACGGCTTGGCGTCGCTGTACCTTCTGACCAGACGTTGTTCGCTGCTGAGGGAGGCGAGCTCGCGCTCAAGGCGGTAGATCTGCGCAATGCGACGCAGCGCCTCTGGCGCGACCGTGCTGCCGCGCTGGTTCCGTAGCAGCTCGTCGTACCGACGCCTATGAGCCTGGGCTGCGCCGAAGACCTGCACCACGCGGGCCAGCAACCGCTCGCTTCCGGCACGCATGTCGATGGGCTCGACCGCCAACCATGGCGCGTCAATGCGGATCATCGCAACCAGTCCCGAAGCAGTTGGGCAAACTGCTGGGCCGCTGACAGAGGCCAGTGCACAACCAGCGTGCCGCCTGCGCGCTGTATCTCCATGCGGATGGTCTCGGGCGTTGCCGCCGCCGGCGTCTTACACGGTAGCACCTCCCCCGTGACAGGGGACAGAGCGTTCATCTGTAGCGGAACAAACGCGTGGCCCTCGCTCAGCGCCGTCAGCATCTGCCGCTGACGGTCCTCGCGCATCCATCGGTGCACCATGTTCGGGTTCAGCGCGTGGCTGAGCGCGACCCCCGCCATCGAAGCACCTGGCTGGCGAACCTGCTCCAGAACCATGGCCTTGAATTCGGCGCTGTACTCCCGCCGGTGCGGCCGCTCAACTGTCGACACTTGATCCATCGTATCCACGATCCTCCTTCGTGGGGACGATGCTTCATCGCTTCAATCGATTCAAGATGGGGCAACTGGCCGCTTACTTGGATACAGCGCAACGATCTCGAATCGGCCCAGCCTGGCGAGTTGTGGATCGCCGATCGCAACTTCAGCACCCGGGCGATCCTTGCCGGCTGGCAGCAACGTGGCAGCGCGTGCGGCTTCATCCTGTAGTGACAAACTTTCACCACCAACCGTGATTGTCACACTACGGCTTGCAGCCGACTGCTTTGGATTGATTGCGGCTATCGCTCTCTGTTGCATCGGACGACCGCTCATCGGCCATTCTGTCATCGGCGATCGGAGACCGGTTGAATCCACAGCCGGCTACTGCCGTTGCGCATCCGCCATTCCTGTCAGTAACCGTTGCCTTGGCACGGGGGTCAGAAAGAACATGAGGCCGGCGAGTCGGGACGTTGCGATAGGGCACGATAACGCGCAGTTATTATTACGCCTAAGAACCGGTTGTTTCCAAAGTAGGGGGACCTCACACATTTCGCGTCAGGACCAGGTCGTAAAATTGCCGTTCTCAGACCCGCGAGCGGCGACGGAGTCCCCTGACAAGTCCTGACGAATTCCCGGGCACCACCAAGTGTTGCTGTGAGGAACCGGAAATAGCTGGACTGCAATGCAGGCGCCGTTTTGCGCACTTCTCGTTGCAAGGATTCAACCCGGTTGTCAGTGGCTCTTGCCGACCCCGAACAGCCCTTCGATCCGAGTCTGCCTCTGCGCATTCGGGCGGAGCGCTTCTGCACTTATGTCCCCGTGCAGCAGGCCCCACCGGTGATGCTCCCTATTTCCAAAAAAACGCCGCCACCTTGTGCCGGCATTACCGGACAACAGCGCGAAGCGATTTACTTCGGCGCAACGACCTAGCGGGCATTCTTCATGGCTTCGGGCGTCATGCTTTCCGTCGAGACGATGGTCAAGGATTGCGCTGAACCAGCGACCGTCTTCTCCGAAACATTCAACGTCGCGTTGACGGAATCCGGGAACGAATACATAGCACCTGTAGCCGGGTCAACGGCCAGCAAGCCAATTACGCCGCCAAACAGAATGTTCCCGATGTACCAGCCGTTGACTGTGCTGACGATGTCCAATTGCCCCCGGCTCGTAACCTTAGCGTGCCGACTCACGCCCAGTGACTTCCACCGGCGCACTCTGGTCCTCGTCACCATTGGATGCCCAGCTCGGGCACGGTGAAAGACTCCAGGTCGTCGAGGAAATCGGTGGCGTACCGGGCTTCGGCGGTGCCAATCACCGCGGGGTGCCGGCCTGGTACGTCATGTGCGAGTACCGCTGCTGCATGACCCCATTCGGGAACCGTACCGCAAACGTCGCTCTTCATTGCCGCGCCGAAAGTGGATGATGGGGCGCCTCGTTGTTTTGATCCTTTTGGGCATTTTATTGAGCAAAGGTAGTCTCGAAATCGGTATCGGGTACGCCTAAAGTGGAGGCTCCTAACCACCTGATGAAAGGGTCGCACCATGAGCCGTATCGCTATTCCCGCCATCGAGTCCGCCACCGGCGCCACCGCTATGCCCAACGAAACTACCAAAACCAATGCTGTCATCGAATGTATCTTGAGCCGCAGCGCCGCCAAGTATTACGACCCTGCCGCCATCTTGAATGACGACCAAATCCGCGAGCTGGTGCGAATCGGCACCGCCGCGCCGACATCCTTCCACTTGCAGAACTGGCGCTTCATCGCCGTGCGCACACGTGAAGCCAAGGCTCGGCTGAGTCCGATCGCCTGGAATCAACCTGCGATCACCGATGCCGCCGTTACCTTCATCGTCTGCGGCCAATTGGCCGATTCCAGCGTAATACCGGAGCGCCTGGCTCCGTTGGTTGAAGCAGGCGTTATGCCGGAAACGATGGTGGCTGAATGGGAAATCCCCGCACGCGATCTGTACATGCACTACCCGCAGCGCCAGCGCGACGAGGCCGTACGCACTGGCACCTTCGGCGCGGCGGCGATGATCTATGCGGCCCGCTCGCTGGGCCTGGGTTCGACGCCGATGATCGGTTTCGATGCCGAAGCGGTGCACCGCGAGTTCGGACTGGCTGCAAACGAAGTGCCAGTCATGCTGTTGTCCATCGGGGCAGAGCGCCCGGGAAACTGGGCGCAGAAGCCGCGCCGTCCGGTGGACGATGTGTTGGATTTGGTATAGGTGCGTCCCGGCGGCAGTGATCGCGCCGAACGACTAAGCGACCTTCAAGTGAGAGGCGGCCGCAAGGTACCTCCTACTTGAAGGCATGACCAGCTTCGACCCAAGACTTGGGTACGAAGTAAGCCGAGGAATGGTTCCCACATGGACTTTCCCCAATTAGCAAAACGTGTAACTCACGGAGATTATGATGGCAAGAACTGTAGCTCTAAAGCCGGAGCAGGTACCGGCCGATTCGAAACCGACTCTCGATGCGTTCACCAAGAACATTGGGTTCACCCCAAACATGATGGCGAGCTTCGCGCAGAGCCCGATTGCGTTCAACGCATGGGCCACTCTGCTCGGCTCCTTGAGCAAGGCGCTCGACGTGAAGACGCGTGACGGCATCGGCCTCGCTGTCTCCGAAGTGAATGGCTGCAACTACTGCCTGACAGTTCACAGCTTTACGGCCGAGCATATGGCCAAGCTGTCGGCCGAGGAAATCATTCTCGCTCGGAAGGGTCACGCCAGCGACCCGAAGCGCGACGCCGCCCTCCAGTTTGCGCGCAAAGTCATCGAGGCCCGGGGCAACGTCAGCGATGCCGATCTGAAAGCCGTCCGCGATGCCGGCTACACGGATGCGAACGTCATGGAGATCGTCGCGCTGGTGGCCATGTACTCCCTGACGAATTTTTTCAACAACGTGTTCGACCCCGAGAAGGACTTTCCTGCCGTCACGCCGGCTGGCTCGATCTGAACTTTATCCGGCCGCATCGACCCTCTCCGAGGGTCCTGGAAGGTGTCATCTGATGCGAGCGTAACGCCAGAGCCTGGACGCACCCAAGAAAGAATCTTGGAAACGTGTCCAGGCTCTTCGTATGTACCGACGAGTCTAGGAGGAAGAAAGTGACACTCAATCATCCAATTTTCACGCGCTGGCCGGTGCAGTACCCCGATCGGCTCCAGCTCTTTTCCTTACCGACGCCCAACGGAGTGAAGGTCGGCATCATGCTGGAGGAGACAGGCCTCGCCTATGAGGCGCACCGCATCGACATCATGGCGAATGAGAACCACGATTCGGCCTTCCTCGCGCTCAACCCCAATGGCAAGATTCCTGCGATCTACGATCCTCACGGTCCGAGCGGACGGCCGCTGGCCTTGTTCGAATCGGGAGCGATCCTGATCTATCTCGCCGACAAGACGGGGCAGTTCCTCTCCACCGATCCCGGCACGCGCTACGAAACGATCCAGTGGCTGATGTGGCAGATGGGCGGTGTCGGACCGATGTTCGGCCAGGTTGGCTTCTTCAACAAATTCGCCGGCAAAGCCTATGAGGACAAGCGCCCGCGCGACCGCTACGCAAACGAATCCGCGCGGCTGCTCGGTGTCCTCGACGAACGGCTCGCGGGCCGCGACTGGGTGATGGGCGCTGACTATAGCATCGCCGACATTTCGCTGCTTGGTTGGGTGCGTAACCTGATCGGCTTTTACGAAGCGCGCGAGATTGTTGGCTTCGACCGCTTTCTTCATGTGCAGATGTGGCTCGATCGCGGCCTCGCGCGTCCGGCGGTGCAGCGCGGGCTGGAAGTGACGGCGGCCTAGCCAGAAGCCCGGCGAGGGAAGGTCTCTGCGGCCCCACGAGCTGCGTAGACGTTGCAGCGAACGGTAGTTACCAATATGCACGGGCCAAAGACGGGCGCAACATTCACGCAGCGACTACTGCCCGCCAGAGATGACGGCCAGTGCATGAATGCACATCTTTTATTTCTGGAATATTCTATGCAATCAGTCGAGATCAAAGCCGTTGATAACTACGATTTTGATATGTGGCTTCCGCTGTGGAAAGGCTATCAGCGATTTTACGAAGTGGATATCCCCGAGTCCGTGACGCTCAATACCTGGAGGCGCTTCTTGGACCCAGGCGAACCGATGCATGCAGCGCTTGCCATGGTGGGCGAACAACCATTGGGGCTGGTGCATTCAATCTACCATCGATCTGCCTGGACGACGGGCGACTACTGCTATCTTCAAGACCTGTTTGTTGCTGACAATGCGCGTGGCGGCGGCATCGGTCGCTCGCTGATCGAGCATGTCTATGCGGAAGCGAAACGTCGCGGGGCGTCCCGTGTGCACTGGCTGACACACGAATCCAACCATAACGGCATGCAGCTTTACGACCGCATCGCTGATCGCTCCGGTTTCATCCAGTACCGAAAGCTATTAGCCTAACCCGCTGAGCGGGTACTGTCCTCAGGTCTCGTTCGGCGCATCGCTATCGTTCGTGATCCGGGCTAGGTCGCGATAGATGGTTGCAATCGAGCAGCCCGCCCGGTGCGCAACGTGTCCGATCAGCTCTTGCACTGGGGCCATGTGGTGCGTACAACCGGTGTGCAACCGCAATAAGACGCTTGAGCGTTTCAAGTTCCCGAGGTCCTATGTCCCAAGTCGACTGGCTGAGCCATCTCCTGCAAATGATCAACATCACTGGCCGGCTGGAGGTCCGCTGCGTCTACGGTGCGCCATGGCGTGTGGCCTGGGATCAGTCCGCAGCGCACGAGATTCCCTACCACGTCGTGCTCAAGGGCCGGGCCATTATTGAGGATCCGGAGACGGGGAAGGTCAGGGAGCTAGTTGGTGGAGATATCGTGCTGTTGCCTCACGGGTCGGCGCACGTGCTGCACGATGGCAGCGGACATGCGCCGGGTCTTACCTACAATCGTCAAGGTTCTGCAGGATGGACGCTCAGCGAGAATGATGGCCAGGGCGAGCATCTGGACATGTTGTGCGGGCGATTTTTCATCGGGCCGCCCCATGATCGGCTGATTCGCGATTATCTACCCACGACTCTCGTGGTACAGGCCATGGACCGCCGTGGTGAAGAGGGCATCGTGTCCGCTTCGAACCACCTGGCCAGTCTCGTGGGTCTGATGCGCATGGAGTCCACCGGCGACAAACCGGGCGGATACGCCATGCTCAACGCGCTTAGCTTCGCGCTGTTCACACTGGTACTGCGCGCGGCGAGCGAATCCGAACAGGCCCCGGCAGGCTTGTTGGCGCTTGCCGGCCATCCACGACTGGCCCCGGCCATTTCAGCCATGTTCGCCGATCCGGCGCGACCCTGGAACCTGTCTGATCTGGCCGACTTGTGCAGCATGTCACGCGCCACCTTCATGCGGCACTTTCAGGCCAATCTGGGGCGCTCGGCCAACGAACTGCTGACCGATATCCGGATGAACCTGGCCGCCAACGAGCTGAAGAAGCCGGCGATGACCACTGAGGCCGTGGCCGACTTAGTCGGGTATCGATCCGTATCGGCATTCCGGCGTGTGTTCACCGACAAGATGGGGATGACGCCGGGGCAATGGCGCCGCCTGGCGCGCGAAGCCGAGTAATGCGCTTCGCTTTCCGTGTGCAGCTTCGATGTGGCGCTAGACGCGCCGGCGCAAGGCAGGCCATTCCTTCGAGCGGAGCTCGTTCGCGTCTGGCTTTAGCAATGACGCGCGGTCCGACATGCACGCCCAGTAGCGACTATCCCAGAGCCGTGGCGAACTGGAATGTCGTTGTCGTTGCGTTTCGTTCGGGCAGACAATCCACGAAGCGCTTGCCTATATCTGCAAGTACCTGAACCTCGATCTCGACGAGACGATTTGCGGCGTGCTGCGCTGTGCCGCCGTTTTTGGGATGGATTGCCTCGTTATTTTGATCCTTGTGGGCATTTTATTGAGCAAAGGTAGTCTCGAGATCGATATCTGGTGGGCCTACAGTGGAGGCTCCTAACCACCCGATGAACAACTTGAATGGGAAACCCCAATGACCACTCGTGCAAATCAGTTTCGTCTACAAATCGCTGAAAAGAGCGTTGGATCGCTCTCTCTTCAGGCCCTACTCAGATGGGCGCTGGTCGTCATCTTTCTTTGGTTCGGTGGAATGAAATTCACCGCTTACGAAGCCAACGGCATCGCTCCGTTCATCGCCAACAGCCCCATCATGAGCTGGTTGCACGCCCTATTCGGAGTTCAAGGGACAAGTTACGTTATAGGTGTACTTGAGCTGTCGACCGCAGCGGCTCTGATTCTCGGAGCCTTCCAGCCCATTTTCTCCGCATTGGGAGCGGCGATGTCGGCTGCGACCTATCTGATCACGCTCACGTTTTTCTTGACTACCCCCGGCGTAGCAGAAGCGACGGCTGGTGGATTTCCGGCCATTTCAGCTATGCCTGGCCAGTTCCTTCTTAAGGATCTCGTTCTGCTGGCTGCATCGCTTTCTCTCCTTCTGGCATCTGTCCAGGGCTCATGGCCCAACGCTCAGAAGTCATGAGGTGAACAAATGGCCCGGACATCCGGGCCGGCTTATTCAACAGGAGATCAGATATGACCAACACGACGGCGTTGAATGGCAAAGAGGCTGCCTATCACGGTGTGCCGGCGGAAGACGACTACGGCTATGCACAGGCAATCAAGATCGGAAACATGATCTATGTGTCCGGCCAGCTCAGCCACGACGACAAGGGCGTCATGATCGCGCCTGCTGCGCTCGATGGAACCGGCAAGCCAGCCGACTTCTCGATGATGGCGGAGCAGATGCGGGTGACCTATGCAAACGCTGCAACGATCCTCGCACAGTTCGGAGCCACGCTCGACCACGTGGTGGAAGAGACGCTCTATGTCCTCGATGTCGATGAGGCGTTTGCAGTAGCGGGCAAGGTGCGCAAAGAAGCCTACGCCATGGCGCGGCCTCAGTGCGCCAGCAATCTGATCGGCGTATCGAGGCTGGCCTTTCCGGAGCAGCTTATTGAGATCGTCTTCAAGGCGGTGCTTGCCGACGTGCACGAGCGGCACCCCGTCGAACCAGCTTGATGAACGGCACGACAGGCCAGCGATACGCAGGTCATGGGGTCGCTTCAGAAAACGGAAAACTTTGCACGCTAAGCGATCGCTAGCGCCTGCCGGGCGCTAACTACCGGGCGACGAACCTGACCCATAGAATTCGGAGAGTAGTCCCTTCACTTCCGAGCCAGCTGAGACATCGGCATCGCCTTCGACGCCACTTCCGCTGGCGCGCATGCGCGCAACAACGCGCTGCTGCAGGAGCGCGGCGTGCGCGTGATCGACCTGACACCAGCGGCCATCGGTCCCTATGTCATCCCAGTCGTCAACCTTGACGCGCATCTGGATGCCCCGAACATCAACATGGTCACCTGCGGCGGGCAGGCGACCATCCCGATGGTGCGCGCTGTCTCCCGCGTCGCCCCGGTCCATTACGCGGAGATTGTTGCGTCCATTGCCAGCAAGTCGGCCGGTCCCGGCACGCGCGCCAACATCGACGAGTTCACCGAGACGACTTCCCGGGCCATCGTCGAAGTCGGCGGAGCGCGCCACGGCAAGGCCATCATCGTGCTGAACCCGGCCGAGCCGCCGCTCATCATGCGCGACACGGTCTACTGCCTGGCCGAGCTCGACGCCGACCAGGACGCGATCCGTGACTCGGTGCGCGACATGGCGGCCAGCGTAGCCGAGTACGTGCCGGGCTACCGCCTGAAGCAGGCCGTACAGTTCGAGCGCTATGAGGTGGAGCGGGCGCTGAACCTGCCGGGCATCGGTCGGCAGGCCGGCCTGAAGGTGTCGATCTTCCTGGAGGTCGAAGGCGCGGCGCACTACCTCCCGGCCTATGCCGGCAATCTCGACATCATGACCAGCGCGGCGCTGGCGGCCGCGGACCGGCTGGCCGCCGCGAAGCTCGGCCTGTGATCCCCGGAGGAATTCCCATGTTCGACAAGACCAAGAAGATCTACGTCTCCGACGTCACGCTGCGCGACGGCATGCACGCCATCCGCCATCAGTACTCGCTGGAACAGGCCGTGCGCATTGCGCGTGCGCTGGATGTCGCCGGCGTCGACAGCATCGAAGTCGCCCACGGCGACGGCCTGCAGGGTTCAAGCTTCAACTATGGCTTCGGCGCCCACACCGACCTCAAATGGATCGCGGCGGTGGCTGATGTGCTGAAGCACGCGAAAGTGGCCACGCTGCTGCTCCCAGGCATCGGCACCATCCATGACCTGAAGCAGGCCTACGAAGCTGGCGCCCGCATCGTGCGGGTGGCCACGCACTGCACCGAAGCCGACATCTCGAAGCAGCACATTGAGTACGCGCGTCACCTGGGCATGGACACCGTCGGCTTCCTGATGATGAGTCACATGACCACGCCACGGCACTTGGCCGAACAGGCAATGCGCATGGAGAGCTATGGGGCGCAATGCGTGTACGTGGTGGACTCCGGCGGCGCGCTGAACATGTACGACGTTGCCGACCGCTTCAAGGCATTCAGGGATGTGCTGAAGCCCGAGACGCAGACGGGCATGCACGCCCACCACAACCTGTCGCTCGGCGTGGCCAACTCGATCGTGGCGCTCGAGCATGGCTGCGACCGCATCGACGCCAGCCTGACCGGCATGGGCGCGGGCGCGGGCAACGCGCCGCTGGAGGTGTTCATCGCCACGGCGGATCGCATGGGACTGAACCACGGCTGCGACGTCAAGACGCTGATCGATGCGGCGGAGGACATCGTGCGTCCACTGCAGGAACGCCCGGTGCGGGTGGACCGCGAGACGCTGGCGCTTGGCTATGCGGGCGTGTATTCGAGCTTCCTGCGCCATACCGAAGTTGCCGCGCAGAGGTATGGGCTGTCGGCGTTCGACATCCTGATCGAGCTGGGCAAGCAGCGCATGGTAGGCGGGCAGGAGGATATGATCGTTGATGTGGCGCTGGATTTGCTGCAGCGGCGCGATGCTCGCGGTGCCGGAGCGCATTGAGCCGACGACGTTCCGGAATCAGGAGGTGACAACAGTAAAAGGTGCAGTCATTCTGCTGGCGGGTGTGCTGGCGACCAGCATCCTCAGCGTGGCGTCCGCGGCGGACTCGGCTCCGCGCGGTGCGGACCAGCGGCCGAATATCCTGCTGATCTTGGCCGATGACCTCGGGTATTCCGACATCTGGGCCTTTGGCGGGGAAATCCATACGCCTAACCTCGACGCGCTGGCACGTCAGGGCGTGCGCATGACGCAGTTCTACGTCGCACCGACCTGCTCGCCCACCCGTGCCATGCTAATGTCCCGCGTGGACAGCCACCGCGCCGGCCTCGGCGCCATGGCCGAGACCATGGTACCCGAGCAGCGCGGCAAGCCGGGCTACGAAGGCTACCTGAACCAGAACTTGGTGGCGTTCCCGGAGCTGTTGCGCGATGCCGGTTATTACACCTACATGACCGGCAAGTGCCACCTAGGCCAGAAGGAAGAGCAGAGCCCGGCGGCGCGGGGCTTCGAACAGTCCTACGGGCTTTGTCGCAATATGCCTCCGATAGAATGAGCCGGTATCGAACTCAGGCAATGTGGGCAGCGATGATAAACGCGGAGATTGCGAAGGTATTGAAGCGCCTGCACTATCCGCTGGAGGTGATGCTGACCTGCATGCGCTGGTATGTCGCCTATCCGCTGAGCCTGCGTCATCTCGAGGAGATGATGGCCGAGCGTGGCATCTCGGTTGACCAATCGACCGTGCACCGCTGGGCGCTGAAGATGCTGCTGCCGGCGCTAAACAAAATCTTTCGCCGCTCCAAGCGCCCGGTGGGGAAAAGCTGGCGCATGGACGAAACCTATATCCTGGTACGCGGCAAGTGGAAGTATCTGTACCGGGCGGTCGACAAGGGGGGCAATACCATCGACTTCCTGCTGCGCGCCCAGCCTGACAAGGCCGCAGCACGGCGGTTTTTCGAGAAAGCCATCGCGCAGCACGGCCAGCCTGACACGGTGACCATCGACGGCAGCGCATCTAACCTAGCGGCCCTGCATGACGTTAACGCCGAACGAGAAACTCCCGTCACCATCCGGCAGGTCAAGTACCTGAATAACATTGTCGAGCAGGACCATCGAGCCATCAAACGCTTGACTCGACCAATGCTGGGAAAGGACTTTCGCTGCGCGCGCATCCTGCTGGGCGGTATCGAGCTCATGCACATGATTGCCAAGGGCCAGATGCAGGCCCACGAAGAGCGCAATCCGTCCGCTGCAGAGCAATTCTATTCACTGGCAGCATAAGTCAGTTGTGCCCTCTGGGGTCTTCTCGTCCTTGCTCCCTTACAGCTACAGAGCCCTTCGTCGAGATAAATGGTGATCGCCACTGGCTGCCAACGGGGGATCACCGAGAGTTCATGAAAGTGAATGCCACGCGGCAAGAGTTGCCAGCGCTGACATACAGCAGGACACTACAAATCAATTAGGCATCCGATGAAAGTGCCAGGGCCACCAGCTGCATCGTGCCGCTTACGCCGCCTACAGACTGCTGGGGAAGGACGTGCTTCTCGCCAAGATAGCCCTGCACGCGAGCCCGCTGATAGCTGGCTCGCGTGGTGAGGCCTCGCGTCCCCTGGATCTTGTTCTGCTTCTCAAGCTTGGCCGCAAGATTGACCGTGTCACCAATCACCGTGTACTCAAGGCGGCTGCCATGCCCGAGTATGCCGAACAGCACCGGCCCGCTTGCCATCCCGGCGCCAACGTCAGGTGCAGGCTGACCGCTGGACTGCCGCCGAACCCGCCATTGGTCAACCGCTTCCAGGATGGCATCGATGGCACGCAAGGCATTTGCCGCATGGCAATCGTCGGCAGTGACGGCGCCAAAGCTGGCAAGGATGCCGTCGCCCATGAATTTGTCTATGCTGCCGCCATGCGCTTTGACAATCGGCACAACCAGGCTTTGGTATTCGCCCAGTAATTGGATCAGTGCGGAGGGCTGCAGCATGGCAGACGCCTGAGTGAAGCCGCGCATGTCGAGGAACACGACCGACGCCTCGCGCAGCTCGGCGTGGCCGACCATGACGCTTGCTTCGGAGTCGGTGATGCGATGGGCCACGGAATCGTCAAAGAATAGCGACAGGTCCGCGACCGCCAGTTGGCCCTTGACGGCCTTGACCACAAAGCCGCGCGCCCTGGCCAGGGCCAATGCCAGCGTGGCGCTGACGATCAGGATGGAAAGCAGCTTGTCGAACTCCGCTCCGTAGTGGATCTGGGTCGAGCGCAATGCGGTGACATAGTCCCAGGTGACAGGGTTGCCGCTCGCGTGTGTCAGCGCGTAGTGCAGCAACAGCAGCCAGCCCAAGGTCGCTGTGAGGCCCGACAGCGCCACCCAGAGCGGTTCGAAGCGCAGGGCACGCAAGGCGATTA
Organism: Cupriavidus sp. FW305-27; assembly: GCF_058787995.1. Taxonomy (NCBI): domain Bacteria; kingdom Pseudomonadati; phylum Pseudomonadota; class Betaproteobacteria; order Burkholderiales; family Burkholderiaceae; genus Cupriavidus; species Cupriavidus sp. FW305-27. The sequence goes on along the minus strand of NZ_JBYTAG010000055.1, from coordinate 28,950 downwards.
AGCCGAAGATATAGGCGAATTCGGTGGTTTTCAGGTACATCTGGGCTGGCTGCTCGTACTGCAGGTGGTAGGCCCAGATGACGAAGATCAGGACTGCCATTTCGGCCACCACGCTCAGTCCCACCATCCAGTTGGCCAGTTGCCGGGTCATGGCAAGGTAGAGCCGGACCAACGCCAGCACCGCGAACAGCGAGATGCCGAGCGGTACCGCGCGTACGGGCGCGTCGGGTGAAAAGCCCGGGGGCGTTCCGAGATAAAGGACCGCGAACAGGAGCAGCACCAGCAGTTGCAGTGAGGTCACCAGCAACTCGCTCAGATACTGTTCACGCTCCAGCTCCCGCCGTACTCGTGGCGGCAACTGCATGCCCTGGCCCAACGCGGCGAGCTTCGCTGCTAGCCCCGCAGCGATTTTCCGTGCCATGCTTGCCGCAATACGTTCCGACTTCTGCCGGTGCGGTGCCGTCAGTGTCTGTCCTTCCTCTTTCATCGCGCGGTCCCGCAGCCACCGCTCAGGGTGCGGCAGACCTGAGGCTGCCACCCGCGATCCGGGCGCAGGTGCCGGCGGGCAGCATCAGCCATTCATCGCCGGCGGCGTCGTGGCGGGCGCGGCCCGCGCAAGCGTGCAGCGCGGTGCCGCAGTCGTTCCTGCCTGCCCTGGCTACGCCGAAGCACCGTTCACGGTCCAGGGCAAAGTGTGCCGGGGAACTGGCCAGCAGATGCGTGTTCTGCTTGATCGCAAGCCCGACGGCAGCGAGCGCGGTCGCGATCACCAGCGCGTTCCCGATACGGTGGCTCATGCTTACTCCTTCAGACTGTCAGCAGTGCAACACGACTGGTCCTGCTAGTCTTGCCTAGGATTGCGGGGCGCCCGGAGTCGTAGCGGTCTGGCCAAGCCGACGCTGAAGCCATTGCGCGAGCGCGATGGTGACGCACATCGTGCCGAATGCGACCCATGCATACGGCCACAGCAGGGGCATGCCGACCAGCAGCAGTCCATCGTTGCCGCCCGGAATCAGCATGCCGCCCCAGCCCATGATGGCACCGCCTGTGAAGCACCGGAGACACTGCGCACTGGAAGTCGCGGGACCTTCGCGGCGGCCAGCGCTCATCCCGCCGAGGATGGCACCAGCGAGCAGCCCCAGCGACAGCAATGCCCGTGCCGGCAGCATGGCAGCGCTGCCACGTGCCAGTTCGGCCAGCACCTCGGTGTATGACCACGCGCCTGCCAGCAACAGGAGCAGCAAGAAGGTGACACCGATCACCGTGGTGGCATGGTGCGGTGACCAGATCCGGGCGGCAACGCGTGCATGCCACGTTTGCTCCAAGGGTGCAGGAGCGCCATGGCGTCGCGCCCGCTGCCACAGACGGAGCAGCCGCCATCCGACGAACAGAAGGAAAAGCACTGTCAGCAGCGGCGCAGCACCCCATACCGGCGAGGTGGCTGAGAGCGCCGGGCGCTCGGCTTGCGGCCACAGCGCAAGCAGCCCCACGCAGCCTGCGTAGTATCCGAGGGGTGTGGCAGCATACGCCCATTGCCCGCTGCCCAGCCGGGCGATGGCGCCGAATACGCATGCGCCATTGATGAAGGCGCCCAGCCCGAGCAGGGCGCCTCCCAGGACGGTCAGGCCATCGACCGGATAGCCGGACGGCATGGCCGGAAGCAGATGCAACCGCTGCGCGATCAGCAGTCCGCCACACACGTACAGCGACGCTTCTGCCATGGCACGGAGGTGCGAGCAACTGCGCGATGACGTGATCTCGCTGACCGCGGCGACCGCACAGGTTGCGCCGCGCTGGATGGCGAATCCCATCACGGCGGCGCAAAGCAGGGCGCCCGCAAAGGACAGACTCAGCAGCATGAGTTTCATGGGCGCATCATCCTCGGGCATGCGCAGGTAGCCGTCCCCGCAACTGTTCACATAGTATGCGGGTCCATCTTCATTTCGACCGGGAAGAGATCGGACGACAGCAAGACTGCGGGGCTGCCGCCTTCATTCTTCCACCAGTGGGAAGTCCCGTTCCTCTCCGCGGTCACGTCGCCGGCGCGGTGTACGATCGGAACCGCGCAGTTGCTCGCATACTCCACGATCTCGCCGGAGACGATATAGATGATTGCCGGGCGGTTGTTGTGGCTGTGCCATGGCACGATGCCACCGGGCTGCACGTCGAGCTGGCGCAGCCGCAGCAGGCGTCCCGCTACGGCTGCCGGCTCCTTCGAAAGGTCGGTCGAGGCGCGCACTGTATCGGCGACGCCCTTGGGTTCTGTCGCGCCAGGCCGCTGCCCCTGGCCATCCGCGACGCGCTTGTCGGCGGGGCACTGGCCGGCGTAGGCCATCACTGAGACGAGGGACAGGGTGACGGTGACGATCGCGCCGCGCATCACGCGATGCCAGACGGGTACGGCTTGCTTGGTGGTAGTCATGGTCCTAAACTCCGTGGGTTGAGGAATCCGCGCCGACCGCTTCGGTGGCGCTACGTGGTGGATCAGAGAAATTCCTGGTGCAAGTCGACGCTGCACCGTTCACCGATTGCGCTGTAGTTCTGCTGCAACCAGCGCCCGGCCTCGTCCCGGCCCTGATCGCGCAGATAGCAAAGGAAGTCCCAGTCGGCATTGAGCTTGCTGGAGACGCCGAGCGCCATCATGGTCTGGTCCGAGCGGATCGAGTGGATCAGCATCTCCTTCATTTCCCCGCGGTTGACCTTGCCATCCTGGATGAGCCTGGTGACGAAGCTGATGGCGCGCAGTTCGCGGATCAACGAGGAGTTGAAGCTGACCTCGTTGATGCGATTGAGGATCTCCGCGGCGGTCTTCGGCACACCCTTGCGCACGATAGGATTGATATGGACGATCACCACATCCCGCGCGCCACAGTTGTAGATCAACGGGAAAATGGCGGGGTTGCCGACATAGCCGCCGTCCCAGTAGTGTTCGCCGCCAATTTCCACCGCCTGGAACAGGAACGGCAGGCAGGCAGAAGCCAGCACAGCCTTCAGGCTGATGTCGTCGCGCGAGAACACGCGTACCTTGCCGGTCTCGACATTGGTCGCACACAGGTAAAGGTGGATCGGGCAGTGCTGGTTAAGCGCGTCAAAGTCGACATGGCGGGCCAGCACGTCGCGCAGCGGGTTGAAGTTGAGCGGGTTGAACTGGTAGGGCGACAGCACACGCAGCATCATGTCCGTCAGCAGGTACATCGGCGAGTAATCGAGCCCGTAGCCGTTGTGCAGCAAGGTCTCCCATGGCAGCTTGCGGAACGGGTTGCTGGCGCGCGCGGCGTTGGCAACGTCGCGCCAGAAGTCGTGCAGGGCGGTGCGGGCGCGTGGCGGCCCGCCCTGGAGCAGGCCGTACGCGAGCACCGCGGCATTCATCGCGCCGGCGCTGGTGGCGCTGACGCCCTCGATTGCAAGCCGGCCGTCTTCGAGCAGGCGGTCCAGCACGCCCCAGGCAAAGGCACCATGGGCACCCCCGCCTTGCAGCGCCAGCGTGATCGGCTTCACGGCTTGGCCGGTTTCTCCGGCATCTCGCGTTCCAGGATTGGTCGACATGGCTCGCCCTCAGTGCTGGGTCCAGCCACCATCCATTGCGAGCGCAGTGGCGGTCATCGAGGCTGAATTGTCCGAGGCCAAGAACAGGGCCAGGACAGCAAGTTCGTCAATCCGCACGAACTCCTTGCGCGCCTGGTGCACCAGCAGGACATCGCGCACGACGTCGGCGGGCGAGATCCGGTGCGCGCGCGCCTGGTCGGCGATCTGCTGTTCCACCAGCGGCGTCTTGACATAGCCGGGGCAGATCGTATTGCTGGTAATGCCAAACTCGGCCGCCTCCAGCGCCACAGCCTTGGACAGGCCGATCAGCCCGTGCTTGGCGGCGACATAGGGCGCCTTGAACGGCGAAGCCACCAGGCCATGGGCGGAGGCGATATTGATGATGCGGCCCCAGCGCCTGGCCTTCATGCCGGGCAGGACGGCCTTGATCAGGTGGAACGCAGAGGACAGGTTGATGGCAACGATGGCGTCCCACTTGTCGTCCGGCATCTCTTCGGTCGGGGCAACATGCTGGATGCCCGCGTTATTCACGATGACGTCAACCTTGCCGAACTCGGATGCAGCAAATTCGGCCATTTCGCGAACCTGGCAAGGTTGGCTCATATCCGCCGGCGAATAGCGCACGCGCACGCCATACTCGCCCTCCAGCCCTGCACGCGTGGCTTCAATTTGCTCGGCATCGCCGAAGCCGTTCAGCAGTACATCGGCGCCATGGGCGGCAAAGGCGCGCGCAATGCCAAGCCCGATACCGCTGCTGGAGCCGGTAACGATGGCTGATTTTCCTTCAAGCATGTTGATCTCCTGTTAGCGTGGGGGCGGCGGGGGTGGCGTAGGGCGTCCGCGGTATCCCGGAAAAGTCATGCGTTGCAATGCGGGTTGCCGATGCACCCGGCGCTTGTGGGCGGTGGGGTGGCAGCCCATCGGGTGGCGATTCGTCTGCCTCGCTGGTGCGTGTAAAGCGCAGGTGGGTGATGTCAGTCGGGAAGAACATGGACAACGTCCATTCCGCCCAGAGGCGCAGCTTGCGCCCGAGCGTCGGCATGCGCATCAGGTACAGCGCACGCCAGGCCAGCCAGGCCGGCAAGCCCGAGAAGCTGAAGCCATACACCTGGGCAACGCCCTTCATATGCCCGATGCTGGCCATCGCGCCCTTGCTCTGGTACGAAAACGGTTTGCTTTCACGCTGTTCCAGGTGGCCGGCGAGGTTATGGGCAAGCTGGCGCGCCTGAGCCACGGCGAACTGCGCGGTTGGCAGCGAATCCTCGTCGGTGGCGGCGTTGGCCACCCGTGCGCAATCGCCGATGGCCCACAGTCCGGGCATGCCGCGCACCGACATATCCGGGTTGGTCTCGATGCGTCCGCGCCGGGTGGCTAGTGCGAGATTGCGCTCCAGGGTGGCGACCAGCGGATTCGGCCTGGTGCCGACGGTGCAGACCACCGTTGCACCTTCGATCATTTCGCCGTCAGCCAGCACCACCGTGTCGGCTTCGAAGCGGAGGGCCCGGGTACCGAGCCTGAGCCGGATGCCGCGCGCGGCCATATGGCGTGCCGCGGCCATGCCAAGCGAGGCGGGCAACTCGGAAAGCAGTTGCCCGGTGTCATGGAGCAGCGTCACCGCCAGCTCTTCGCGCTGCACGCGCGGGTAGAAGCGCCGGATGCTGCAAAGATAATCGGCGAGTTCCCCGGCAACCTCCACGCCCGAAAAGCCCCCGCCCACCACGATGAAATGGCCCAGCCGGCGGCGCAGGACCGGGTCCGACTCCAGTTCCATGCGGGCCAGCTGGCGCAACACGCGGTTGCGGATAAACAGGGCGTCACCCACAAGCTTCAGGGGCAGGGCGTGCTCGGCCATGCCTGGCACCAGGTCGAGATTCGCTCGAGTGCCGAAGGCAAACACCAGGTGGTCGAAGGGAATCTCGCGCAGGCCCGCCAGGGTCGTGCAGGACAGCTTGCCCTGGGCGTAGTTGACGTCCTGCACGGTGCCCATGATGAACTGGGTGCGCCTGAGCATCTGGCGGATCGGCACGATCACGTGTTCAGGGAAGACCGAGGCACCCACCACCTCGGCCAGCATCGGGTTGAAGGTGGTGTAGCTTTCGTCGCTGACGAGGATCAGCCGGTGAGTCGTCGGCAGCAGCTTCTCCAGCGCCTGGGCCAGCGTGGTGCCGGCGAATCCACCACCGATGATGACGATGTTGTTCTCTGCAAGCATGACGGTTCCTTTTGCCCCTGGCATGGCGCCCTGGGGCTTTCGAGCTAGTGGCTGCCCTTGCCGCGCAGCAGGAAGCGGTCGATCAGGTGGTCCAGCGACAGCCGGCCGGGGCCGTGCAGCATCGTGACCAGCAGCAGGAGTCCCCAGTACTGGTGGTCCTTCAGGCCGACTTCGCCCAATCCCGGATACGAGATCACCGCGACGATGTTGAAGACGAACAAGGCCAGCGCGGCTGCCCGCGTACCGAGCCCGAGCACGAGCAGCACCGGCAGGCACAGCTCCGCTGCGGTACCAAGATAGGCGGCCAGGATCGGGTTCAAAAGCGGCACGGCGTATTCGCTTTCGAAGAGCGCAAGCGTGGTGGACCAGCTGGCGAGCTTGGTCAGCCCGGACTGGAAGAACACCAGGCCGATCAGTACGCGAATGCCGAGATCGAGCACAGGAGCCAGCATTTCCAGCAGGCGGATCGCCGCCTGCCCGGCTCTGATGAGGCGCGAAGGCTTTGCGTCGGCCACATCCAGCGGCGTGGACGACAGGGGGGTCGTGCATTTCATTTGGGCTACCTCGCGAAGCGGTCAGGGAGTTGGGGACGCCGGTCAGCCGTGACGCGGCACGTGTCACGGCGTTTCGCTGCAGGCTCGGGACCGCTCAGGCCGGGTGGGCCGCCTTGGCGGCCGGGCTGAGTTCGCCGCTCTTGCCACCTGGCTTGGCAAACTGGGACGTCTGCAGCCGGCCTCCGGCGATCTTTTCGCAAGTGCCCGCGGGAACCAGGATCCAGGCTTCCGCGTCGCGGTCCATTTTGGCCGTGGCGGCACAGGAACTCTTGCTGGTGCCACAGTCGTTCTTGCCGGCCTTGGCAATGCCCGCGCATTTTTCATTGCTGCCTGCCGCTGCCATGGCCTGAGAGGTAGCGCCGGCAATGCCAAGCGCCAGCATGCCTGCAATAGCGCCGCGGATAATTTGATCACTGTTCATGATGCGCACTCCGTATTTGCTTGGGTTCAGGACAGGAGAAATCCCTGTCTCTGGACTGCAGTATGGAAAGCCGAACTCACGCTTGTTTCGCTCAATTTTCAAATTTTCTTCACGGCGCCTGGGTGCTGGCGGGCCCCAATCTTGGCCACGCCGGCGGAGGGCTTTCCATCCTTGAAATGCGTTCTAGAATGGTTCAGTGGCTCCCACGCCGCAATCCAGGCGGCAAGGAAGGTCATGCCGGTATCCCGCAGGTTTCAAGATGAGGTAAAGCCATGTCGCGCCAGGTTCTGGTGATCGAGGACGACGCAGATATCGCCGAACTGGTACGGCTGCAGGTGAGCGGGCTGTCTTGCGACGTGAAGGTGATCAACCACGGCAGGGCGGGACTGGAAGAGGCGCTGAGTCGTCCCTATGACCTGGTCATCCTGGACCTGATGCTGCCGGGCGCCGACGGGCTGGAAATCTGTCGGCGCCTGCGCGCGGAACCGCGCTATACCCCCATCCTCATGCTCACGGCGCGCTCGACTGAACTGGACCGGGTGCTGGGACTGGAGATGGGCGCCGACGACTACCTGACCAAGCCGTTCAGCGTCCTTGAGCTGACCGCGCGGGTCAAGGCGATCTTCCGGCTGGTCGACACCCTGGCCAACCCGCCATCCGATGGTCCCAGGACGGTGCAGGTCAAGGCCCTGCACATCGATATCGACAAGCGTGAAGTGAGCGTGCGCGGCACGCCGATCTGCCTCACCGCCAAGGAATTCCAGCTGCTGCTCTACTTTGCCAGCAATCCGGGGCGCGTCTTCAGCCGCGCCCAGTTGCTGGACCAGGTCTGGGGCTATAGCCACAGTGGCTACGAGCACACGGTAAGTTCGCATATCAACCGGCTGCGCGCCAAGATCGAACTCGACCCCAACGAGCCGGAGTACATCCAGACCGTCTGGGGCGTGGGCTACAAGTTCTGCAATACGTAATAGGGCGCAATAGGGGAAGGGAAAGGGGATTCCATGATCCGCACCCTTTACGGCAGGCTGGCGGTGGTGCTGATGGCGGTGTTCATTACCATCGGCGCCCTGATGATCCTGGCCTCCCAGAAGATGATCGAGACGCAGCGCCTGATCGAACTGGCGACCGACCTCATTATCGGTACGGTGGCCTTCAGCCTGGTGGCGGCGCTGATCGTGTTTCGGCTGTTGACGGTACGGCTGCGCGTGCTGTCGGAGGCCATCGAGGCATTCCGGGCTGGCGGTTTTTCCACGCCGGTGCGACTGGCGCGAGACGGCCGTGCGGACGACGAGATCCAGAAGCTCAGCACGGCGTTCGAGGAGATGTCCGAGCGGATTGTCACGCAGCTCGCCCAGCTGTCACAGGTGGACCAGCAACGGCGCGAGCTGCTTGCCAATGTCTCCCACGACCTGCGTACGCCGCTCGCATCGATGCAGGGTTACCTGGAAATGCTGCTGCTGAAAGCCGAAGAGATGACGCCCGAGGACCGCAATCGCTACCTGCAGGTGGCGACCAGGCATTGCGAACGGCTCGGCAAGCTGGTGCAGGACCTGTTTGACCTGACCAAGCTCGAAGCGCGGGAGGTCCAGCCGCGGCTGGAGAGCTTCCCGTTGTCGGAACTGGCGCAGGACGTGGTCCAGAAGTTCGCCCTGGCGGCAAACAAGCGCGGGCTGGCCCTGCTGGCGACGTCAGGTCCCGGTTGTCCGCCGGTGAGCGCCGATATCGGCATGATCGAGCGGGTGCTGGAGAACCTGATCGAGAACGCCATGCGCTATACGCCTGCCGGCGGAGAAATCAGCGTCGACGTCCAGGCCGCCGGGGAGCGCGTCGAACTGACCGTGCGCGATACCGGCCAGGGCATAGACACGAGCCAGGTGCAGGGTGTGTTCGACCGTTACTACCGAGTGGAGCGTACGGAGTCTGACAATGGCAGCAACGTCGGTCTCGGGCTGGCCATCAGCCGGCGCATCGTGCAGTTGCACGGCGGCGAGATCCGTGTGCGCAGCGCGCTCGGCAAGGGCACTGCCTTTACGATCGACCTGGCGCGGGGATAAGGCCGGCGGCGCAGGCGTCGAAATCAGTGATCGTCGCGTCTAGGATGCGGCGCTGGATAAAGTCGGCCAGTGCGAAGCCGGGCGCTGCCTGCAGCGCCCGCTGATACGCCGGCTCGAGCGCGGCACCGCCATCCAGTGCGTCGAGCATGGCGTATTCGCCGACATTCAGGGACTGCACTTCGACCACAAAGCCGCTGCGCCTGACCAGCAGCCAGTCGCCACCGCTGTCGGCGTCGATCTCGATAGCGTCCGCATGATCTGGCTGGTTCGCCTGCCAGATATGCAGCACCGGAAATGGGGACGCGAGTAAGCGGCAGGCCGGGTTCAGCTTCAGGCGCAGGCATGCGGCATCAGCCTCGGCGAGCGCGCCCAGGCGCTTCAGCGCGAGCGGCTCGGCGTCTGCCGCATGGAAAACCTCATGCGTCAGCCATTCGAGCCTTGCCACATCGGGCAGGTAGCGCACGCCCGCAGCCGGTCCGAATTGCGCGAGGAAGTCCGGAAAGCTCTTGCCGAAGCGCTGGATGTCGCCGCTGGTGGATGGGCAGGCCCGGATATACCGGCCCGCCGTGGCATCGAAGAACGGCTCGCCCACCAGGCGCTCGATCACGGGGAATACGGCGCGCAGCGCCTCGCACAAGTTGTGGCGCACGTTGCCGGCGTAAATGCCGAGGCTCCGCTGCGCGTCCATGGCGCCGCCGACGATGTGGTCGAACAGTGCAGCCGGGTCCTGCTCGAGCACCGCCCGGGCAAAACGACACTGGATCTCATGCAATGAAGGCATCGTCGGTCTCCAGCATCTGGTCTGCCCTGCGGGCTTCGTCGAGCAGTACCTCGAGCGGGGGAATGTCGGTATCCCACTCGATCAGGGTCGGAACCGGGCCAAAGCGGGCGAGCGCATGCCGATAGAGTCTCCATACCGGCTCTGCCACGCGCTGGCCGTGGGTGTCGATCAGCATGCCGCCGCTGTGGTCAAAGCCAGCCAGGTGGATCTCCTTCACCGCGCCCACGGGGATCGCATCGATATAGCCCGATGCATCGGTGTCGTGGTTGACCGCGTTGACGTAGATGTTATTGACGTCAAGGAGGATGCCGCAACCGGTTCGCGCCACCAGCGCGGCGATGAACTCGGGCTCGGCAATCGTCGAGTGGCTGAACCGGAGATAGCTGGTGATGTTCTCCACCAACAACTGCTGTTGCAGGTAGTCCTGTACTTCCTGCACGTGTTCGCACACGACGGCGAGCGATTCCTCCGTGTAGGGCAGCGGCAGCAGGTCGTTGAGGTAGCGGTCTCCAATGCGGCCCCAGCTCAGATGTTCGGATACCAGCCCTGGCTGGAAGCGCCGGAGCAGGGCAGCCAGCCGCTGCAGGTGCGCGCGATCCGGCCGGTCCGTAGCGCCCAGGCACAGGCCGACGCCGTGCAGGCTCAGCGGGTGGGCGGCCCGCACCTGTGCAAGGTAGTGCAGGGGCTGACCTCCATCACCGAAGTAGTTTTCACTATGGACTTCGAACCACCCTGTCGCGGGCGTTTCCGCCAGGACCTGGCGATAGTGTGGGGCGCGCAAGCCGATCCCGGCCCGGGGCGGGATGGCGGCTCCCATATTGGGGTGGAGGCTGGTGGATAGCATCGGAAGTCCTGTCGGTGGCGGTTTCCTTCAGCCCCACTCTGGCCGACAAAGATCACGAAACTCTCACGCGGCCTTCAATTAAGTCCTCCGATCAGCGCTATGGGCAGGGTGCGGGCGTGATTCCGCGGTACTGGTTGGTGACGGGATCGTGGGCTATGTTAGGAAGGGCTCGCGCCGGCGTGTCACGCGAGGGTGGTGCGGACGTGGCATGCCTCCACAGAACCGCGCAAGCTGTAAAGCAAAAGGCACCTGTTGTGATGCGCGTCTGTAGCGACGGGGGCGGAACAGAAAGAGAATCATGATGGGCCTGAGAGCAAAGCTGCTGCTGCCGCCGGCATTGATCAGCCTGCTGCTGATTGCCTACCTCCTGCTCGGCTGGGTGCCCGGCGCGGGCCCGCCCGGCACGCGCACGGGCATCGCACTGGTGGCGGCGGCCGGGCTGGCGTTGCTGCTTGGCGTGCTCGCCCTTGCTATTCACGCCTTCTGGGGACGTCCGCTTAGCGCGCTGCTGCGCAGTTGCGCCGCATCCCAGGTATCACGCAACGATGGCGCCGGCCGCGGCAAGCCCCCTGATGAATTCGAGCAGATTCGCCAGGTCGTCACGGACTTGCGCGCGTGCGTCGAGTCGTCGCAAAGCACATTGGCGTTGTCGATGGAACAGCGCCGACAGCAGGAAATCGCGCTGCGTTCCAGCGAAGAACGCTATACCCTGGCCATGCGCAGCGCCGATGACGGCCAGTGGGAATGGAATTTCCAGACCAACGAATTCCACCTGTCGCAACGCTGGAAGGCCATGCTCGGCTTTGAAGAAGACGAACTGCCGGATAGCCTGCAGGCCTGGAAAGAACGGGTACATCCCGCCGACCTGCTCGCGGTCGAGCAGGCGATGGCACGCCACCTCGAGGGTGCCAGCCCGCGCTATCAGCAGCAGTGCCGCTTGCTGCACAAGGACGGGTACTACCGGTGGGTCAATTCGCTGGGCAGCGCCATTCGCCATGCCAACGGCAAGGCATTGCGGCTGGTCGGCCTGGATACCGATGTGACCCGTATCAGGCGCGTCGAAGAGATTCTCAAGCACATCGTCGAGGGCACCTCCGGCACCTGTGGCGACGAATTTTTCCGCGCACTGGTCCGCCACTTCGCTGGCGCACTGGACGTCCCCTGCGCCTTCGTTACGGAATGTACCGGGTGGCCGCCACGGCGTGTCCACACGCTGGCCTTCTGGTTCAAGGATGACTTTCGCGACAACGTCGAGTACGACCTGGCCGGCACGCCTTGCGAGGCGGTTTTCGACCATGGCTTGCCGGTGTTCTACCCGGAGGGGATTGGCAAGTTGTTTCCGCGAGAGCAGGGCTTCGAATCCTATTACGGCTTGCCCATCCAGGACAGTCAGGGCAAGGTGATCGGGCACATGGCCTTCCTCAACATTCGAAAGATGAAGGAGGAAGAAGTCCTGATGGACTACGTGTACCGCATCTTTACCGCGCGTGCCGCCGCCGAGATAGAGCGCAAAGCCGTCCTTGAACACCTGACCCGGGCACAGGCAGCGCCCGGTGCCGGATAACGCAGCGACGGGCGGCGCGGGAACGCCGCTTGTCGGCCACGCCATGTGTCGCCGCCTGACGCGTCATGGTCCGATGCGCGGCGCCAGCAGATCAGACACCCCCCCGATGTAGCGTTTCCACGCACGCGATCGAGCATGGCAATGCCCACATAAGGAATCTCGAATCCGTCCTTGCCACCGTCCCGCTCTTACGTCGCATGACAGCGTAACCGGTTTGCTGCTTGACCAGTTGCTCGATGGGGTGGCTTTAACCATCAGAGCGTGACGCGGCTAGCTTCATCGCTTCTGCATGGATAGCCGATAGAGGGGACAAATAGGCGCTCAATGGTGCGCCGTGACGGAAATTTGATCTTTAACGGATAAAGGCGTGAGTTCCGTTGCGCACACTACATACCAAGGACAGACAATCAGTCTGTCCGAGTTTAAACCCGTCGCGGACCGTCATGAAAATGTCGAAGTGCGCTTGCGCCGGCCCGGCTCAACCCCTCTTAATGCCTAGGAAACAGGACCTGGACCAACATGAAACCCATCACGATCTCTTCCCTCGCCGCTGCCCTGCTCTTCTCGACGCTCGCTGTCGCGGCACATGCCGCCAACGCCAGCGGTGCGGCCCTTCCCCTGACGCGCGCCGAAGTGCGTGCCGACCTTGAAGCCTGGACACGCGCAGGCCTGGCCGAGTACTGGCACGGCGATAGCGGCCCCGATGTCAACAGCGCGGAATATCAACGGCGATTTGCCGTCTATGAAAGCCTGCGGGCGGCCCAGAGAGAGGCCGCCGCACGCTGATCCGGCAAGAATGACGAGTGCCCACAGCAACTGCGCCACCCGGGGCGATGCCGTTCAGATAACCACTGTCGTTCCCGCGAAGGCAGGAACCCAGTGACTTTAAAAAGACGCTGGATTCCCGCCTGCGCGGGAATGTCATCCCGAATCGTCTACTCAACTGCTTAAGCTACAGTGCGCAAATCATATTGAATGGAACCATGTAACCGCCTGAAAAGGAGGTGGAAAATGCTAAAGAAAGTCTTATTGCTCGTTGCGGCGAGTGCCGCGCTCGGTGTCGGGGTTGCTGATGCCGGCATCGGGATGCGCGATGTCTATACCGATGGCGCTGTGATGGGGCCGCGAGACCCCTATACCAATGGTGGCAGAGCAACCACCGATAGACGGGATGTGTTTACGGATGGCGCGAGAATCACCAACCGCGATGGGTACATCGAAGAGGGCTCACAAAAGTAAGGGCTTGAAGAAGTACCCCAAGTGATGGGCGCGCCCTCTATGCGTCCATTTGCGAGTCGCCCGCCCCCGGAGGATACCCTTGCGGGGGTGTTTCTTTTTTGAAGGCCACAGTGCATCGGGTACAGTAAGGCGCGCTTGACGACGCCGTCGCGCACATGGCCAGTGTAGCTGCTACTGATGCCTGTTGAGGCTGCGCGCAGACGACACCAGATCGATGCTACTGGGATCTCGACGCTGAGGCCATTCCCGAGGAGGCCAAGCTCCTCGGCAAGCTCGAGGAGTTCATCGTCTATCTGGATAACAGCCGGCACTTCATCGTGAACTGCGGTGACCGCTTCCGCCACGGGGAGCACGTTGCATCGGGTTTCGTCGAATCGGCCGTCAACCAGGTGATCAGCAAGCGATTCGTCAAACGGCAACAGATGGCCTGGCGACTGCAGCACGCGCACGCACTGCTACAGATCCGGACGGCCGTGCTCAATGACCAGCCCCGCATTCTGAACGATGGTATCCCTCCATCGCCGATGAAAACGACCACCGCTTTGCCGCTTAATCAGCCCCGGTTTGGCGCGGTCTCAAGCCGAGGCGGCGGCGCTCGCCGATCGGCTCGTGGTCGCCGAGCAGGCGCAGCGCCGAACCGCCTGTGACTTGGACGCCGATCTTAGCCTCGGCAACAAGGCCTGAATGGGCCCGGGGCGTCAGTCGCGACGACGCCATGAACGACCGGCGGGTCGGCGACATTGGGGCAGCGTATCGCAACGGTCCTACATTTTTATGAATCAACGGCTTAGTCGAATAGGCCACCGGAAAGGTCATGCTCTAGGGAGAGCGATCATTGAAGCCGGCTGCAAGCAGCGCATGGGCTGGCCGGCTGTTCCACCAAACTGACAGCAGGGAGCTCAGCACGCGGAGTATGCGCATGGGGTGGATGGCGCATTGGCGGACCTGCTCGCTGCGGGCTTCGCCATACAGGCACCAGGTACAGAAGTGTTCGCAGTTGTTGCTCAGCAGGCGATAGCGGTTCTCGCCCAAGCGCGAGCGTGCCCGCCTGACCACTTGGTCGCTGGTAAAACGCGGCAGCGACTCGGTTCTTACCTCGATGCCATGGCCGGCGCCGAAGTGTTCCAGGCTCAGCTCTTCCACCGGCCCGGTGTGCAGCCCACGGCAAAGGCCCGCATAGTGCAGCACGCGGCCGTTGCCCACATATATGCCGTGGTGGCTGTAGCCGCGACGCTGCGTGACCAAGTGTGCGCCAAGCGGCGGCTCGCCTGCCGCTTTGCACTGCGCGACCGGCGCCTGCCAGCCTGCCTCGCTACCCTTCATAGCTTGCTCGCCGTCGCCTCGCGCGGCAAGTACCTGCGTGGCAGCGTCGGCGATGCACTGCGCGAGCATGGTTGCATTGGCACCGCGGCTGATCTGTTCTCTCTTCATGATTCATACCCCGACATCAGATTTGGATGGACAGTAGGGGTAGCTGTCTCTGTGCTGCAGTATGAGAAACAGGGCTCACGCTTGCGTCGCACAAACCTCAAATTTTCTTCACGATGCCCACGGACGGCGGCAACCGCGGCGTGGGCGACTCTAGCGGTTTCGGCGCAGCGGTACTTGCGGGCGGCAAGGGAAACGCTTTCCATCCAGCCAATGCGCGGGGATCAGGCGGCGAGCGTGAACCGTTCCGCTGCCGACGAGCAGTTTCCTCGCGAGAGGTGGCCTTGCCCCTTGCGTGGCTGTGTTGCAGTAAGCCTTCGGTAGAATGGCCCGGGAGAGATTCCACTCGGGGCAACACTCAAGCCCTCTCTCTCCATCTTTCAGATAGCGCCACAGGGCGATCGCCAAACGGCGCGCGAGGGTCACTATGCCGACAGGGATCGCAGGTTTGGATCGAGCGCGCCTGGCGCCTCGACCGCCTGCCGCCCAAAGACAAGAACAAGCTGTACGCGCTGCATGCGCCGGAGGTTGAATGCATCGGCAAGTCTGCCTGACGATCACCGCCAGGCAGGGATGGATCGTGGGGCGCGCGCAGCTTCCCCGGCAACCCGTATGGCGGTCATCGCTCTATGCAGAACAACGCCGTTGGCTCAAACGTCGCCAGGCTGTTGAGCCTCATCGGCCATACAACCACGGCATGCGCAGGTGCTGGCTGAAGGGCAAATCGGCGACGCGCTGCGCCCAGTGCTCTGTGCGGTGGGATTCAATATCCGCTGGCTGCTGCGTGCCATTACCCGTGGTGGAATTCCGACGCGATGTGGATCGCCGACCTGCTGGCGCATGGCCTGATCCGCGCCAGCTTCGTGCCGCCCGCAGCGACACAGGAATTGCGCGACCTCACGCGCACGCGCAAACAGCTCGTGCACGAGATCGCCCAGCCCGCTTCGCTCCGGCGAACGAGTCTCCGTCACTGGGCTCGCTCATGACCAGCTGTGCCGCGTCTCCATCTTTGTTCAAATGCAGCACAACCAGCGCGAGATCGTCGTGTCCCTTGCCCAACTCGTCCCGGTTCGCGCCGGCCAGAGTACGCGACTTGCTGTCTCAGACTGGCACTACCGGTGCGACCAAGGTTACAACTTCTGAGCTTCTCACTGTCGCCGGCTGCGTCCTCCGACTGAGTTCCCCCGAACAATACAGGCTCGATGGCCGGGAAGGGCTCGTTCGGCCCACTTTCAAGATCAATCGCACCCCGCAAAGCCTTGCCTGTTAAGGGCTGGCGGGAGATTTCCAGTTTTCGGGGGACGGGCAAAAATAGCCTTCTACATCCAGGTTGGCTGCGCCTGACATTAGTCCAGTGCGTCAGGCCCTAGGGCGCGCCGCGCTCGACGATGCGATATACCCTGCCGCTCGTGCCGGACGCAAGGGTATCGGCCAGCACGTAGAGTTCGCCCTGCGCATCTGCGCCGAACGAGAACACGCTGCCCGGGATGGCAACGCCCCAGTCCAGTTGCTCGGCCGCCGCGTCCCGGTAGGCAAAGCTGCGCAGCCAGCCGCTGCACAGGTCCGAATAGAGGTAGCGTCCGCGCAGTGCCGGCATGGCGCTGCCGCGGTAGACGTAGCCGCCCACCACCGCGCATCCGCCAGCGGCGTCGTGGCCGTATTCCAGCAGGGGCAGGACAAAGCCCTGTGGGCTGCATGGCACGGACGCCAAGCACAACGAGCCTTCGGTCAGGTTCCAGCCGTAGTTCAGGCCGGCGCTGGCCAATGGCGCCACATCGATTTCCTCGCGCTGGTTCTGTCCCACATCGGCAATATAGAGACTGGCTTCGGCGGGATCGAAGGCAAAGCGCCAGGGATTGCGCAGGCCCATGGCCCAGATCTCGCCGCGCAGGCCGGCCTGGGCGGCGAAGGGATTGTCGGGCGGGATGGCATACGGCTGGCTGCCGGCGCGGCTGACATCGATCCGCAGCAGCTTGCCCAGCAGGGAGCCGGTGTCCTGCGCGTGTCCGGACGGATCGCCTGCGCCGCCGCCGTCCCCGATGCCAAGGTAGAGCATCCCGTCGGGGCCGAAGGCCAGCAGCCCGCCGTTGTGGTTGTTGAAGTTCGGATGCGCGATGCTCAGCACGATGGTCCCGGCCGTGTCCGCCACGTTGGGATTTGCCGCGGACACCTGGTAGCGGGCGATCGTGATATCGCCTGCGGTGTCGGTGTAATAGACGTAGAAGCGACCGTTGGCGGCATATGCCGGATCGAACGCCAGCGAGAGCAAGCCGCGCTCGCCGTCCGTCGTGGTCAGGTTCGAGATATCCAGGAACGGCGTCGCCAGCAGCACACCGTTCTGCACGATGCGTATGCGCCCGGCGCGCTCGGCCACGAACAGCCGCGTGTCATTGGCCGGCGCGGTCAGGAAGACTGGCCCAGCCAGCCCGGAAGCCACCTCCCGCAGCGCGAGGCTGAAGGACTGGGCGGCCGTATAGGTCACCGTGGCTGTCGCGGTTGTGCTGCCTACGGCCACCTGCTGGGTGCTGGGCTGCGGAGTCAGCGTCGTGCTGGCGGTCAGCACTGCTGCAGCCTTCACCGTGTAAGCCCCGCTTGCCAGATTGGTCAGCGTGGCGGATGCGCCCAGGCGCTGGCGGAAGCCGCCAGCGCCGGTCACGGTCACATCGCCGCTCGTGCCGGCGGGCAATCCCAAGATCACCACCGAGAGCGCGCCGCGTGACGACCCGCCGCTAGTGATGACAACGTCCACGCTGCCGCCACAGGCTGCCAGGATGAATCCAGCCAGGAGCAGGATGATGCTGCGGATGACGTTTCGCGCGTGTATCATCGATCCAGTCTCGCAGATTGGCCTCGGGGACTAGCGCCGTGCGCACCGGTGCGCCGCCGCTGAAAGGTCACCCTTAAAAGCCTAGCGAGCCGAAGCCGACGTGCCAAGGCATGGCACCACCCCGCATCTCAGGAATCTAGGTCGCCGCCAGCGCCGGCGGCCGCCGGCGCGAGGCCGCGGCGAATGCGATTTGTGCCAGCCCGGCGGCCACGTCCAGCCCGACGCCGGCCTGCCAGGCCACCATATAGGAGCCGAGCGCGTCATATCATATACCAGCCCGCCGCCGAAGGCGTCGGCGAGCTGCCGATCTGGTGGCTGAAGAAGGGAGAGTAATGGGTGCCATTCGGCCCCAAATCGGGTTCAAACCACTCCCACTCTCCCGAATTGTGAAAGTCGGATGTCAAACAAGCGCTGACGCTCCGCTCAGCGGCTATTGATCAGCGATTCCCGCAGGCCATGAGCGATGCCCCGCGCTTGCGGATCGCGCATGGGCCGATGGTCAACGTCGAGTCGCACTTGCCGGCGGACGTGATCGCCACTCTGCGCGAACGGCGCCACAACCTCGTGGTCGCCCGGCGACTGGCGACACTTTCGCAATTTCCGAGTTCATGACCGCTATCCACACGTGCTAAGTTCGACACCGGGCCATGCTATCGAAGGCTTACAGCGAAGACGCCCCGGTTTGTCAATTCGCCTTATGGCGAATTGAAATTGCCAGTTCGGTTTCTAAGCTGTGAAGTCCATGCGTAACGCATTGATTTTGTGGAATATGGTTTTCGGTTGCCTGGGCCCTTGAAAAAAAGAGAACCTTGATGACGCTGCAACTCAGATCAGGAAAGCCGGAAGACGCCGCGCGATGCGGCGCCATCTGTTTCAGCGCCTTCGCGGCGATTGCCCAGGCACATGCCTTCCCGCCGGATTTTCCCTCGCCCGATGTAGCGGTTGGCCTGATGGCCGACTTGTTCTCGCGCGAGGATGTCTTCTCGGTCGTAGCCGAAATCGACGGCGACGTCATCGGCAGCAATTTTCTGTGGGAAGGTGGGCCAATCGTCGGCATTGGCCCCATCACCATCGACCCCTCGGTTCAAGACAGGAAAGTTGGACACGCCCTGATGGAGCACGTACTGCAGCGCGGCCGCAGCAGGAATGCCGCCGGCATTCGACTCGTCCAGGCGGCATATCACAATCGCTCGTTGTCGCTTTACGCCCGTCTTGGCTTCGAAGCGCGGGAACCGCTTTCAGTACTGCAGGGCAGCGCAGTGAATGCAAAAGTCCCTGGCTACCCAGTACGGGCGGCTGTACCATCAGACCTCGACGCCTGCAACCGCCTCTGCCTGCAGGTTCACGGACATGAGCGCGCAGGCGAACTGCGCGATGCAATCGACCAGGGAACGGCGAGTGTGGCTGCACACGACGGACGCATTGTGGCCTATGCGACCGCCATCGGATTCTTCGGGCACGCCGTCGCTGAAAACAACACGGGCATGAAAGCGCTGATCGGCGCCGCCCCCGCCTTTGCCGGCCCCGGATTCCTTCTGCCCACGCGCAATGGGGAGTTGCTGCGCTGGTGCCTGGAACGCGGGCTGCGCATTGTGCAGCCGATGACCTTGATGAGCATCGGGCTATACCAGCAGCCGGAAGGTTCGTTCCTGCCGTCGGTCTTGTATTAAGGCGAGAACGCCTACCGCCGCAGCAGCCAAACCAAAAGCCTGATCACACCTCCGGCCACTACAGGCCACTTCGGGGGGCGCTTTCAACTTGCCGATAGCGAGACAAGGCAGTGGCACGCAGGTGCACCGCACAAAAAGGAGACCGCTTTGGCGCGGTCTCCGACCGACGCCGCGCTGCAAACCGACCTGGCTGAGCTGCGCAGCCGCTTTCCCGAGACCCGCGCGCTCTACCGCGAGGTCTGCGGCCTGCTGTTCTTCCGCTACGGCGTCACGCCCACCGCCAACAAGCTCTACAGCCTGGTGCGCAAGGGCAGCATGGGCACGCCGGCCGAGGTGCTGCAGGCGTTCTGGCAGGAGCTGCGCGGCCGCACGCGCGTCACCATCGACCATCCCGACTTGCCGGAGGCGTTGAAGGACATCGCGGCCGGGGCGGTCCAGACCATCTGGCAGGCGGCCGACGAGGCCGCCACCGGCGAGCTGGCCACGCTGCGCGCAGAGGCGCGCGCCGCCGCCAGCGCTGCTGAAGCCGAGCGCCAACCCATCGAGGAGGGTCAGGGGACGCTGGCCGCGGAGCGGCAGGCGCACGCGGCGACCCAAGCTCGGCTGGAAGCGGGGCGGGCGGAACTGGAGGCCGGGGGCGGCAACTGGCGGAACTGCGTACCCAATTCTCGACCGAGCTGGAGCGTGCCCGCGAGGCGGTGACCCTTGCCCAGGAGCGGGTCCGAAGCCAGCGAGCGACGGGCCTTGCGCGAACTGGACGCGGAGCGTACCGCGCGCCAGCAGAGCGAGCGCACGGCCGAAGCACTGCGCGGCGAGCTGGTGGCGGCGCGCAGCGAGGCGCGCGACGCGGCGGTGGCACAGGCCGAAGTCCGGGCCCGGCTCGAGGCCCAGGCCGCGGCGCTCGCCGATCGGCTCGCGGCCGCCGAGCAGTCGCAGCGCAAAGCGGCGAACGACCTGGACGCGGTGCAGGCGGAGCTGGGCGCGGCGCAGCGCCGCGCGGAGCGCGCTGAGGCCGAAGCGGCGCTGGCGCGGCAGCTGCTGGCAAAATTGCGGGGGGCGCCTCTGGGGCGGGGCGAGGGTGGTGGCGGACGGCGGCGCAAGGCCGGCGGCCCGGCGCCGAACGACGAGGCGGTGCCAAGCGAAACACGGGACGAACAGCAAGACGACAAGCAGGGCGCGCCAGCGGCCGCCTCCAAGCCGGATGACGGCAGCGGACAGCAGTGACGACAGCGATGACAGCAAAAACTGAGCGGGCGGCGGCGATCCGCTGGATCCAGGCGGAGATGGCCGACTACGGGCTGACCATGGGGTACCGGTGCTGAAAATTTCAGCCAAATCGGAGGCTTGCCGAGGGATGTGGCGGATTTTTAGATACCGGACACCCATCCCCAACCGAAGCCACTGAAAGGAGCCCTCGTTGTCGAGGATTGCTACGCATCGATCTTCTTCATAATTTTTGCAGAAAACTTTGCGCTTGAGGATTACATGCAAGCCCAACGTAAAGTGAATCAACGATGGACGAGTTCAGATTTTTATATATGCTGCGTCATTCCAATCTAAAAGAATTTAAGATCGGAATAGCAAGAGATGTTTGGCATCGCTCTTTGCGTGTCGGCAGCCTATAGATCACGAGTCATCCATTATTTACAGGAGGACTTCGCGCTCCTGTCGCGCAGCAGAAAAGGGTCCTGCACGAACTGCTATATAAACATCGCTAAAACCGTTGCCAGGATCGGGTGGTACAGAGTGGTTTCACATCAGGACGTGGGATCACGCGCGGAAATTGATAAGAGACCGTTTCAAAATGACTGCTCCGTACGCCTGAAGATGTTCCAGCAGACAAGGGACCAACCGAGTTTGAGGAATGCTTCGTGAATGTCGGCCCTACGCTCAAAGCGAATGCGAAGCCGGAAGACCTCGACCTGATGCGCGAGCAGATCGCCGCCGTCAATGCCCGTCCCGACGTGCTGGTGCTGCGCATCGAGACTCGGGGCCTGCATTCTGCAGCGGCTTCAATATCGGAAAGGTCGGCAGTAGCGACGCCGGCGAGCGCTTCGAAGCGCTGGCCAACGCGCTGGAAGCGGCGCGGCCCGTCACCATCGCTTTGATCCAGGGCGGCCTGTACGGCGGCGCTACCGATCTCGCGCTAGCCTGCGATTTCCGGCTTGGCGCGCATGGCGTCGACATGTTCATGCCGGCGGCGCGGCTGGGGCTGCTGTTCTACCGCGGCGGGCTGGAGCGCTACGTGTCTCGGCTCGGCCTGGCCACCGCCAAACGCGTACTGCTGGCCGTCGATAAGCTCGATGCCGCGCAGATGCTGGCATGCGGCTTCCTTGACCGCGTGGCCGGCGACCCGGATGCGCTGCAGACGCAGGCCGCTGAGTTGAGCGAAAGCTGGCCGGCATAACGCCGCTGGCCCTGCTCGGGATGAAGAAGCACCTGAACTGCTGATGGGGGAGGACTGGGAATGACATCATTGGATATGAACTTGGACAACTACTTCGCCAGGATGCAGCGCGGACAGGTGCCGCCACCCCCCATCTGCTCGTTGCTTGGTGGAAGAATCGGTGCGGTCGACCTGAAAGCGGGAACGCTGGAATCCGCCTACCACGCCACGCCGGCCTTCCTGAACCCGGCAGGCCAGGTCCAGCGCGGCATGCTGGGAGCGATGCTGGATGACGTGACCGCCATGCTGGTGACAGCTAGCCGGACCCAGATCTCTGACTTACCCATTCTGGATCTCTCGCCATGACACACGCCACGCCCCCTCCCCACACCCCCCTCACGATAGTCGCGCACGCGCAACGCGTGGTGGATTGGCTCGATCGCATGCCATACACAATCCTGGCCATTCCGTTGCGGCTCGCGGTTGCCACCGTCTTCTGGAATTCAGCCATGGCCAAGCTGGCGAACTGGGCAACGGCGGTGGAACTGTTCCGGGGGGAATACCGGCTGCCGCTACTGCCGCCCGAACTGGCCGCTACCTGGCGGTATCCGTTGAGCTGACAACGCCAGTACTGCTGGTGCTCGGCCTGGCAGCCCGCCCCGTGGCGCTGATACTGCTTGGCATGATCACGGTGATCCAGCTGTTCGTCTATCCGCTGGCATGGCCCACGCATATCCAGTGGGCGGCGATGCTGCTGGTACTGCTGGCACGGGGGGGCGGGGCGCTCTCGGTTGACTGGCTGATTCACCGGCGTCTCATGGACGCTTCGGAGCACTGAGCCATGTGGACGGGAAGCGCGGGCGATCTGTCTGATCTTCAACGACGATAGCGCGATGCACGACGTCATCCTCGAATCAGTCGTGACCTGTCCACATTGCGGGTGGGCGCAGCGGGAGACCATGCCTATGGATGCGTGCGTGTTCTTCTATGAGTGTCGGCATTGCAGAGTGCTGCTGAAACCCAAGTCGGGAGACTGCTGCGTGTTCTGCTCATTTGGCTCGGTCCGATGTCCGCAGGTGCAGCAAGGACAGTGTTGTGAGCGGTCGCGATTTGAGTGATGTCTTATACCGCCTTGACGCATGGCCCGCCATTGCCCGCGAAGGCCGCCGAATATCTCCAGCAGCGGGAGGCCGTCAACCGCTTTCGCGAGGAGGCATATTCTGGCCTTTCTTCCACGCAATTCGTGTACTGGCGTGGAAGCGAGCCGCTTGAAGGTCGCCAATTCCGTTGGGGTTGGAGAATGTCGAATGTCCGGTAGATTGAGCGAAGCCGACGGGTGGGTGTCCGTCTTTTTGACTTCGCGCGACCACCGCTCGGTCAAACGGCGTGTCACCGCGTATGATTTCAGTCATAGAGCGAGCCGGATACCGGCACTAGACTGTGAGCATACTTTCGATTGAAGTGATCCATGAAACGCCATTCAGCCACTGTAATCGCGGCATCGACCGCCATCCTGCTTGGTGCCGCTGCGCTGTCGTCGTCCGCCATCGCCGAAGTCACGGCGCGCCAGAAGGACGTTGGGCAACACGGCGCGGAGGTGATGCCGTTCACCCTTGCGGCTACGACCCACATCTTTACGAAGACGGCGGACGGTGGGAACCAACAGGTCGTCACAAAGCATCACGACCCGAAGCAGGTTACGCTGATCCGCGGGCATCTGACCGCGATCGCTCGGCAGTTCTCGGCGGGTGACTTCGAGGCGCCGGAGCAGATCCACGGCAACAGTATGCCGGGCCTAGCCGCGCTGCGTGCAGCACAGCCGGGAGAACTGAAGATCCACTATCGCGACTTGCCCGATGGAGGCGAAATCGAATTTCACACGGACGAGCCTCGCCTCGTCGCCGCGCTGCACGTCTGGTTCGATGCCCAATTGTCCGATCATGGCCACGACGCGATGGCAGGGCACGCCCCTGGCATGATGCATCATCGTCCGGCGAACGCCTCGACAGCGGAATAAGCCGCGCATACGACCAGGATGCCAGTCGACGATTTGCCAGATTCGTCCCCCGCTCCGGCGGTGGCGGCCCTGCCGGCGTGGCCTGCCGCGCTGCGCGAATCGGCTCGCTTGCGCCGGTACGATCCTGACACGTACGTATTCAATCGCGGACAGCGGGTCGAGTCGATCTACCAGGTGCAGACAGGGCAGGTGCTATTGCGACGTGACGGAGCGGACGGCGAACCCCTCACGCTGCAGACTGCAGGCCCCGGCGATTTCGTGGCCGAAGCAAGCCTCTTCAGCTCCCACTACCACTGCGACGCATTTTGCGGGAGAGCGAGCGAATTGTTTGCCTTTCCTGCGAGGACGTTGCTCGCGTGTCTGCAGGGCGATCCATCGTTCGCGGTGGAAGGGGTACGGCTCCTGTCGCGGCAACTCATGCGCAGCCGTGCACGCGAGGAACGCCTGACGCTACGCTCGCCGCGCGACCGCATCCTGCATTGTCTGCAGCTCGAGCACGATGCTTACGGACGGTTCACACCGCCCGGAACGCTCATGCAATGGGCGGGCACGCTTGGGATCGCGCATGAAACCTTGTATCGCGCGCTGGCACAGATGGAACAGGAGGGCCTGATTGTGCGCGACGGGATCCAAATTGTCCTCTCCGAGATTCAATGAAAAAATGCCGCACGATCACGTCGGCCGCAATGCCGCTGATCGTCGCGTGAGGAGTTGGGTGTACCGCACGGCGTGCGATCCCGCACAGACCGACCAGCTCGTTTGCACTAGATTTCCCTTCAAAGGGCTTGTTGGCCCGGAACTACTGGAGGAGGAAATGAGACTCTTCTCGAGAGCATTACTCGTTATCTCGTTCGCACTTTGCGCTTGCTTTGGCCCGGCAGTATTGGCGCAACAGGTCGGCGCACAGGCATCACTTTATGATCGATTAGGGGGGCTGAAGGGGATCACGATCGTGGTCGACGACTTTATCGACAGGCTCGTCACGAATAAGACACTAAACAGGAATCCTGCCATCAACGCCGGCCGAAAGAGTTCTCCGCCACCCTATCTTAAGTTCCAGGTTGCACAATTGGTCTGTGAGGCAAGCGGGGGACCATGCAAGTACACCGGAAAGCCGATGAAGGAGTCGCATGCTCATCTGAACATCAGCGAGCGAGAGTGGGACGTGATGGCCGAGGAGTTCAAGAAGTCCCTGAACAAGTTCAAGGTTCCGGCTGCTGAGCAAAAGGAATTGTTTGATATTGTCGGCAAGACGAAGGCGGATATCGTCGTCAGGAAATGAGCCTTGACACGCAGGACATTGGGCGTGCGGAGGTCGGAAGGCCGCTGGGCGGTTATGCCCAGTGGCATGGCCATCCCTCGACTTCAAGGCAGCGCCGCCTGCAATCATGCAATGACAATGGGCCGTTGGACTACCGCGGAAAGGAGCGCACCATGTCTGCATACCTGATTGCCGATGTCGATATCAGAGACCCGGCCCTTTTTGAAGAGTTCAAACGAGAAGTCCCGGCTACTGAGGCGCGCTACGGTGGAAGATATTTAGGCCGCGGTGGTCGAACCAAGGTTCTCGAAGGCGACTAGCAGCCGCATCGGCTCGTCATTGTCGAGTTCCCGGACAAGGATTCCCAGGAGCGACCCGTCGCCTTCGTAGTTCAGGTCTTGATTCGCACCTGACGCTCAAATCAGCGCAGCACGCGATAGGTCGACTGCACCAAGCCGGACGGAAACAGCCGGCTCGACTCGAGCGCCAGACTCACGTCCCGCGGCAGGGCTCCGAACAATGATCTTCCTGCCCCGATCAACACCGGCACAGTAGTGACGACCAGGTCGGCGATCAATCCCTCGCGCAGGAATGACTGGACCAACTGGCCGCCATCGACGTATACCCTGCGCATGCCTGCGGCCTCCAGTTGCGACATCGTCTCCGTGGGCGTGCAATCCGAGAAACGCACCTTTCCCTGTAGCCCCTCTGGCACTGGCGTGCCGGCCAGCTTTCGGGACAGCACCAGCACTGGCCTGTCGTAAGCCCATTCGCCCATCGTGAGGACCTTTTCATAGCAGCCCCGGCCCATGACGATCGCGTCCTTGTCGGCGATGAAGGCCGGATAGCCATGGTCTTCGGCCGGGTCATCCCGCTCCAGAAGCCAGCCGATGTCGCCATCGGGCCGGGCGATAAAGCCGTCGAGGCTGGTGGCAATGAAGACGTGTCCTGTGATCATTGTTAGTCCTCAAGAAGTGCTCGGCGTGAATGATGGCACCGTGTGCCAGAAGAACCTGTGGCATGCGGTCAACAGAACAACCGTTCGCTCCTCGGCGCCAAATTTCTCTTGAAAGAGAGGATCGGTCGGACGCCAAAAGAAATCGTCCGATTCCAGACCGCGCGCATGGGTTGCGAAGCCGACTGAGTGCGCTAGCGTCGACGTACTGGAGCCTGCTGCGCCCGTGATCAGGATATGCATTGCGAGCGTTGAGAGTGCGAATAGAACAGCGAAGTCTACCAAGCCGACGAACGGGCGAACAGCAGCTCGCAGATCTGCCTCTTAGCGACCCTTCTGAGACGTCCGAGCGCTTCGAGCCGAGTGGCCGGTTCACCGAAAGGCGGTCATCCGAGACAAGAGAAGGAGAGAGGGCCATACCGACCCTTCCTACTCCGTCGGGATACCAGCTGGGGGATTTGGACTGCCTACGTCGCGACAAAACCCCCAGGCAAGCGCCTGTCCGACAGCGTCACCGCCATGGCGCATCGTTTGCCCGAGAGCAGGGAGGCCATCAGCCACTGCGCGAAGTCATTGAACTGCTCGCTCTTGTTGGTCGCGGCATGAATACCTGCCGGCCGTCCTTCGTGCCTGCACATAAAGGTTCGCGCCGTAAAACCCAACGAACTCGTCACCGTAGACCCCTTCGAAGGTGAGGGCGACTCGCTCTAGCGCCTCGACCAGCCGCTCAGGCGTCACCGGCCCGGCAATCTTGACTCTCATATCCGCGTTTCCTAGATCATGGCATCCGTGTGCGGCAATATGGTACCCGCCCACTCAAGCAGATAGCGAGATATCTGAAGAATCACGTTGGATCTCATAGCTGATCGTGACACCTGCCTCGAACACGCGCGGATCGAACATCGGCGCCACCCGGGGCAGCAGCGGCTTGGGTTCGAGCAGCTGAAAGTATTCGAGACAGAAGTCGACATCCCAAGTCGCTAGCCACTGGAATAGGGCGCGCGCCGCGAGCACATTGTGGGGCTGCTGCAGCGCCGCCCAGCTACCGGCTTGCAGCCACGGGCGCCATTGCGAGGCAGCTTCGCCGGCGTCCGGCGTCTCGTTGATGTCACGAAACCACTCGGGCGCGGCGAAGCCAGCCGCCCCCACGGCCTCACGTGCGGCGGCCAGGCTGCTGCGCTTTCTGGCCCCAACAAGGCCGGCCGCCAAGGTGTCGAACCGGACGCTGAACGCCAGCGTTTGCTCGTAGCCGCCGCGCGGAGCGCCGGGGCTTAGCGCCACCTGGGCGGCCAGGGGCGTCGGTGGCGCTTCCGGGTCGGCCTGCCCCGGCGCTGCGCCAAGATTTCTGCCGCCTCCTCCCAGGAGATTCCTCGGGCGACCAGCTGCTCTCGCAACCGTTCGCGGCCGAATGCGCCGAATCGCTATCATGCCGAGATCACTCTATGGTGAGGGAATCCCAAAATCCAGCGATCCGAGCCGAAGCGCACTAGCGCCCGCTCATAGGGCGACGGCCCCGACCAGCCTCGGGCCTACGCTGGGCGTGGGCGGCTCCGCGAGGCAAGGACCAATCGCGATCGAACGCCTCGGCCATCTCCAGGCTGCGCGCGAGCTGGCGCAGCCGCTCGGCCAATCTGCGCGCCGAGGTGCCTCGGGTCGGCGGCGATGGTCCGTAGGGTGTCGGCGGCGACATCGAACAACAGGCCGTAGATCACGGCCTTGTTGTATCTGATCGCTCCGGGGAGTGCGGTGGGGATCGTCTTTCAGGCATTACGCCATGTCGGACCTGTGCGTGCCGCCGACGTTGCACAGATTGCGGCCCATCGCCTGTCGGCCAGCGACAAGAAGACTCTCGCATCCACAGCGTACCAAGCGCCGGCCTGGATGCGCCCGACGCTGACCTCGATCGCCAACACGGCGTCGGTTGAAATCGATGGATAAGGTTGCCCGACTTCCCGCAGAAGATCGGGCGGCCCTATTTGGTGAGAGCGGCGCCAACCGAGGGATCGCGAATACGATCATCGAAAAAGACTTTTGGGTCTGCTGGACCTTGAAGCGCCTCTTTGGCCTAAGGGAAGGGGAGGCCGCCACGCTTGTCTTCAAGGGCGGCACGCCCTTTCCAAAGCGTTCGGCGCCATCCGCCGCTTTTCTGAAGATATCGAACCTTCGACCGGGCCGACCTTGGCTATACGGGGGGTCGGGATCCCGAGCAGGGCGGAATTAGCAGGAAGAAAGCGAATCAGCTCATCGAAGATCTTGTGGGCGATGTCGAGCGGCACATCGCCGAGAACCTCCTTCCGGCCCTTCGCGCCGCGATTGCACAGCAACTTGGCGAGCCGACCAAAGGCGAGTGGTCGCTTGAGATCGACTCCAACGATGCCCAGACGGTGAACTTCCACTATCCGACGGCATTGCCCGAAACCGAATATATGGGCATGACGTACATCACTCCGCGGGTGAAGCTCGAGTTGGGAGCGCGCGGCGATCCCTGGCCTACAGAGGAAAAGATTATTCGCCCTTACGCGGCTGAAGACTATCCCGACTTCTTCGAAGACCCCGACTGCACCGTGACCGTCCTGTCAGCGCAGCGTACCTTTTGGGAAAAGGCCACGGCCTTACATGCGGAAGCACACCGTCCGGCCGAATCGCCAACACCTCAGTATTTCTCTCGGCATTACTACGACCTGGCCATGCTTCTCGGCACCAACGAAGGGCAAGCTGCCGCCACTAACTTCGGCTTTCTGGCACAAGTGGCGAAGCACAAGGCCATCTTCTTCCGATCGGCCTGGTCCAGTTACGGTACCGCGCGGCCGGGGACGCTGCGTCTGATGCCGAACGAAGCACGGGTCAAAGACCTGCGAATGGATTACAGGGAGATGGCGCCCATGATGTTCGATGAAGAGCCGGTCGCCTTCGACGATATCTTGCCAAGATCAAAAAGCTCGAAACAGCCATCAATAGCTAGCACAAGAGGACACGAGCAGTCCGTCGCGACTAGCGATTGGCCTACGCGAAACTGATATTTTTGTTATGCGTCATAATAATTTAACATAATATACATTACGCGCGTATCGAGTGTCAGGGCCAAATAGAATTGTCGTACCTGGGCCAATTAGGCCTCCAGCCAAGATACGGGAATCCGCTATCATAAGCCTTTTGGTTATATAGATTTGCGATGTTATTTCCAGTGG
>NZ_JBYTAG010000054.1:43787-52372 GCF_058787995.1 Cupriavidus sp. FW305-27 | reverse complement strand
CTTCCGCCCCTTCCGCCGCGGCTGCACAGGCTGTCGTGCCGGCGCCGAAACTCACGCTGCACTGGGGCCTGTTCGCCGCCGTTGCTGCGCTGCTGGTGGTGCTGGCGATCCCGCAGCCCGAGGGACTGACCGTCGCCGGCCAGCGCATGCTGGCGATCCTCGCCTTCGCCATCGTGGTGTGGATCACCGAGGCGGTGTCATATGAGACCAGCGCCATCATGATCACCTCGCTGATGGCGGGGCTGATCGGCTTTGCGCCGACCGTCAACGACCCCTCGGTGCAGTACGGCACCTCGAAGGCGCTCGGCATGGCGCTGGCGGGGTTCTCCAACACCGCGCTGGCACTGGTCGCCGCGGCGCTGTTCATCTCCGCGGCGATGACCGTGACCGGGCTGGACCGGCGCATCGCGCTGGTGACGCTGTCTGCCATTGGCACCAGCACGCGCCGCATCCTGATCGGCACGATCGCCGTCACCATCGCGCTGAGCCTGGTGGTGCCCAGCGCCACCGCGCGCAGTGCCTGCGTGGTGCCGATCATGATGGGCGTGATTGCAGCGTTCGGCGTCGACAAGAAGTCCAACATCGCCGCCGGCATCATGATCACGGTGGCGCAGGCCACCAGCATCTGGAACGTCGGCATCCAGACCGCCGCGGCGCAGAACCTGCTGACGGTGGGCTTCATGGACAAGCTGCTGGGCGAGCGCATCACCTGGCTGCAATGGCTGATCGCGGGCGCGCCATGGGCCATCGCAATGTCGGTGGTGCTGTATTTCCTGGTGCGCTTGCTGCTGCCCGCCGAAACCGACGCCATCCCCGGCGGCAAGGAAGCCGTGCAGCGCGAGCTGTCGGCCCTCGGCCCCATGAGCGCGCCGCAGAAGCGGCTGGCCGCGGTATCGCTGGGCCTGCTGCTGTTCTGGGCCACCGAAGGCAAGCTGCACAGCTTCGATACCGCCACCGTGACCTTCGTCGGCCTGGTGATCCTGATGATGCCGCGCATCGGCGTGATGGACTGGAAGACCATGCAGCAACGCACGCCGTGGGGCACGCTGATCGTGTTCGGCGTCGGCATCAGCCTGGGCACGGCGCTGCTGTCCACCAACGCCGGCCAGTGGCTGGGGCAGTTCGTGGTCACGCATTCCGGACTGGCGGCGCACGGCGCGCTGCTGGTGTTTGCGATCCTGTCGGCCTTCCTGATCCTGATCCACCTGGGCTTTGCCAGCGCCACCGCGCTGACCGCGGCACTGCTGCCGATCCTGATCGCGGTGCTGCAGACACTGCCCGGCGACATCAACCGCGTGGGCATGACCATGCTGCTGGGCTTTACCGTCAGCTTCGGCTTTATCCTGCCGATCAACGCGCCGCAGAACATGGTGTGCCTGGGCACGGAAACCTTCAACGGCCGCCAGTTCGCGCGCATCGGCATCCCCGTGACGATCATCGGCTACGCCATGATGCTGCTGTTCGCAGCCACCTACTGGCGCTGGCTGGGCTGGGTCTGAGGAGGTACGAACCATGAAGATCTCCCTCACCAGCGCCCGCCAGCTTGCCCGCGACATCCTCGCCGCGCAGCAGGTGCCCGCCGACATCGCTGACGACGTGGCCGAGCACCTGGTCGAATCCGACCGCTGCGGCTATATCAGCCACGGCCTGTCGATCCTGCCCAACTACCGCACCGCCCTCGACGGCCACAGCGTCAACCCGCAAGGCCGCGCCAAATGCGTGCTGGACCAGGGCACGCTGATGGTGTTCGACGGCGACGGCGGCTTCGGCCAGCACGTGGGCAAGTCCGTGATGCAAGCAGCGATCGAGCGCGTGCGCCAGCATGGCCACTGCATCGTCACTCTGCGCCGCTCGCACCATCTCGGCCGCATGGGCCACTACGGCGAGATGGCGGCCGCCGCCGGCTTTGTGCTGCTGAGCTTCACCAACGTGATCAACCGCGCGCCGGTGGTGGCGCCGTTCGGCGGCCGCGTGGCGCGGCTCACCACCAACCCGCTGTGTTTCGCCGGCCCGATGCCCAACGGGCGGCCGCCTCTGGTGGTGGACATCGCCACCAGCGCGATTGCCATCAACAAGGCCCGTGTGCTGGCCGAGAAAGGCGAGCCGGCGCCCGAAGGCAGCATCATCGGCGCCGACGGCAACCCCACCACCGACGCGTCAACCATGTTCGGCGAACACCCCGGCGCGCTGCTGCCCTTTGGCGGCCACAAGGGCTACGCACTGGGCGTTGTGGCCGAGCTGCTGGCGGGCGTGCTGTCCGGCGGCGGTACCATCCAGCCAGACAATCCGCGCGGCGGCGTGGCCACCAACAACCTGTTCGCGGTGCTGCTCAATCCCGCGCTGGACCTGGGCCTGGACTGGCAGAGCGCCGAGGTCGAGGCGTTCGTGCGCTACCTGCACGACACACCGCCGGCGCCGGGCGTCGACCGCGTGCAGTACCCCGGCGAGTACGAGGCCGCCAACCGGGCGCAGGCCAGCGACACGCTAAACATCAACCCGGCCATCTGGCGCAATCTTGAGCGCCTGGCGCAGTCGCTCAACGTGGCCGTCCCCACGGCCTGAAGGTTCCGCCTGCGGCGGGACTCGCACCCTGCCGCACACGGCTGGCACAATACGTGCCATGAAAAGACTCTGGTCCGCCTTCATCAAGCTGCTGGTGCTCGCCGTGATCGGCGGCGCGCTGCTGGCTGCCATCGCCATCCTGGCCGCCAACCGGCAGCTGCCGTCGCTCGACGCCCTCACCGCCTTCCGCCATACGCCCGACTACGTGCCCATCGGCAAGATCCCGCGCGAGCTGACCGGCGCCGTGGTGGCGATCGAGGATGAGCGCTTCTACGTGCATGACGGCATCGACTACATCGGCGTCGTCCGTGCCGGCGTTGCCAACCTGTCGGACGAGCTGTCGCAGGGGGCATCGACCATCACCATGCAGGTGGCACGCAATTTCTACCTGTCGCGGGACAAGACCTATACCCGCAAGCTGTACGAGGTGCTGCTTTCATACCGGATTGAAAAGGCGCTGACCAAGGACGAGATCCTGGAGTTGTACATGAACAAGATCTACCTGGGCCAGGGGGCGTACGGCTTTGCCGATGCGGCGCGGACTTACTTTGGCAAGCGGCTGGATCAGTTGACGCTGGCTGAGTGTGCGATGCTTGCCGGGCTCCCCAAGGCGCCGTCGGCTAATAATCCGGTGGCGAATCCGAGGCGGGCGCGGCAGCGGCAGGTTTATATCCTGCAGCGGATGCTGGAGCTTGGACGGATCTCGCGAGGAGAGTATGACGGGGCATTGCTGGAGCCGTTGAGGCTGAGGTAAGCCGTCGGTAATGGCGCTGGCAGAAAATTCCCCCCCTGGAGGAAGGATCAGAGTCCGGCCACGATTCGGCGAATGGAAGCAACGCCGTCAATCTCGATAGCGCAGTGGGCAGCGGACTGCCAAACGCTGCCAAGGCTGCCATCGCGCAACAGGCCCGGGGGCCAGTCGTCTCGCGTTGACTTTGGCCCGATAACGCCGTCGCCTGAAGCGCCAGGCCGGGATGCATCGGCCAGCCGCCTGAGCGAACGCTGGACACGCTCACGCCAGCCTGGCCGATGGCGGGCCCAGAGGGCATCGACCGCCGCGGCCAGGCCGGTGCGGTCCGCCGTGTGTGTGTGGCCGTGCACGATTTGCACCAAATCGGTAAGCCACTGTGCGGGCGCGGCAAGGATATGACCGGCCCATTGCGCGCTCGCGGCCTGCCAGACCACCAGCGGATAGCGGCGCCCAACCCGGTCATGCGATGCAGCCAAGACACCGAGCAGGTAGCTGCTTTCGCTGGGAAACTGCAGGCCGCGCGGCCGCAGGATGAAGAGGCATGGTTCAGACGGGCGCAAGCGGGACTGAACCGAGAGACTGGGCGGGGTCAGGTGCAGCCAATGCCGGACGCCGCCGCCCGCGGAATGCGACGCCGCCCTCGCCAGGAGTTCGTCGTCCCGATGATCGAACCAGCTCCGCCACGCCTGCACCTGGTCCAGCGGCGCATTGTGGCGGACAAAGTCTCCCAGCGCTGGCAGCTTGCCGAAAATCGACGGCGCCGTGATCACCCGGATCTCCCGGGACACTGGAAGCCCTGCAGCAGCCCGGTGGTCCAGGGGTTGGCGAGGCTGCCGGTATTGATATCGAGCTTCGCCCTGCGGCCGTCGAAGTCATATTCGGCCATGAAGTGGCTGGCGCTAGCGGAGCCGGCGAGCCTGCCCTTGGCAATCACCCGCATCAGGGCCCACGGGCCGTTGGCGGCCAGCGTCGAGGTATCCGGACGAATCCGGGGGCTGGCAGTGATCTCGGCCCCTTGCCCGCCCCGCGGTCCCGGCCAGGTCACCTTGAGCGGGATGACCGGACCGTGCACGTAACGCTGGCTCTGTCCGTCGAAGTCCATGTTCAGCTCGACGATTTCGGGATCGAGTTCCACCACCTTCAGGTCGACCTTCCAGGCCATCTTCTTCGCTCCCGGATCCCGGAAGAACACTTCCCGGATTTCCCTGGCGCGCTGGAACGGCACCAGACTCGGGCCAGCCACGGGCGGCACGTCGGGGGCGGTCAGCTTGTAGCGCCAAGGCGAGATGGTGGTATCCACGTGCGGCGCCAACACCTTCTGGAAAAAGTCGTCCAACACTCCGCCCGCGGCGAAGACGCGTGCAAAGTCTTCCGGGTCCACGTCCTGCATCGACGTCGGCGTGAACGGATACTTGCCGTCGATGGCGCCGCGGCAGCTCTCGCCGATGACGGCGTCCATCTGCGCAATCAGGATATCGCCAACACCCTTGTTGACGTCCCTGGCGCCCTGCACGACCAGGTCGGTCAGCACCGCCTTGAAGGGCGCCGGCAGCTTCGCCGCCTCCATGCGCAACTGCTCGCCTGCATCCGCGGGCGGCGGCAGGTTCCGGGTGCTCAGCGCGTTATTGGCCACTACCAGACTGGTGTAGTAAGCATTGACGATGCCGGCAATCGTATCCAGTTGCGGCTTGCCGGCGGTGTCCCGCGCGCCTGGCGCCGCCGCGTCGGCCTGGCCGGTAACCACTTCGCGCAGCGCGGCGAAGCGGTTATCGACCAGCTCGCGTTCCTGACGGGCCTCGGCACGCACGCTCAGTGCGCTGGCTTTGTCGGCCTTCTTTTCCAGCGCTGACAACGCCTTCTCCGCAAGGGACTTTTCCTCGGGCTCGAGCGTGCGGCTGAGCGTCGTTTCTTGCACCGCGGCCCTGCCCAGCCGGGCAAGCGGTGAATCCGGCGCGGCAAAGTTGCGCAGGATCTCCAGGTCAAAGGCCAGGTTGCTTCCCGTCACGGTCCGGATGTCACCCAGAAACTTCTCCCAGTTCCGGGCATATTCGCTCAGGTAAAGGCGCCGGATCTCGCGCGTGAGCGGATCATTGCCCGTGAGCCGGCCGACGGCATTGTCAGCCGTTTTTTTTTGAGCGCCAGGCCCTGTTCCACGCCCCATCACCCAAATGTCGACCGCCTGCGCCCTGGCGACAAACTCCCGCAAGCGGACATTGAACAGGTCGTGGTAGCCGGCATAGGTAAAAAGCCCCGGAATACCGCGTTCCAGCGGCTCGCCGCTGGCCCGGGTAAAGACCGTGCCGGCCTGGGGACCGACCGCGCGCACCAGCGTGAAGTCCTGCGGTGCCTCTTCCATCATGGCCGCCTTGGCGCGGTCATACAGGCGTTCGACCGAGGTATCGCTGTCCAGGAAATCGCGCGCCGAGCGGATCAGTGCCTCGTTCTTTGCGTAGGGCGACAAGACCGGCCGGCTGCCATCGAGCAGGCTGTCCAGATGCTCCAGCACCGCCACGCGGCCACCAAAGGCATCCGCCCCGTTGCCCGTCGCCCAGTCGCTGCGCACCCAGCTACGCACGTCGGATGCGTTGAACTTGTCCTTGTCATGCAGCATCAGGTAGACCCGCAGCGTGTCGTAGGCCTGCTTGGCGTCGCGCTGACTGACCGCCGTTGACAGCACCGCTTCGACCCGGCGCACCAGGTACGGCACCAGCAGGTTGTCCTGCAACCTGGTATGGGTCAAGGTCGCGGCGCCCAGCACCGGCACCACGCTGTACAGGCCGTAGCGCCAATCAGCAGAAGGATTGACCAGATCCAGGCCGGCGTAGGCAGGCAGGTCGCGGGCCGCTCCCAACACCTCCGGCATCGCATCAGGCTGCGGCTTCTTGTAAAACGCCGTTACCGTGGCGGCCAGCGCCTTGGCTTTCTCCTGCACCACCGCCAGATAGCTGCGATTGTCGCCAAAGCTCGTATAGAGCGCTCCGGCTAGCCACAGGGAAATGACCAGCACCAGCGCATGGCCAAACAGGCGCAACAGGCGGAAGCGGAACTCCCAGCGCAGGTTCGGCCTCACCAGGTGCGCCTCGGGCACGATGATGCGCTTGAAGACGTCCTGCAGGAAGTAGCTGCGGTTGCCGGTTGACTTTTCCGCGACGGCGGCGTCCTGGGCGCCAGACTTCCCGTTGCCACGCACCCGCCGGATCACGGTGCTCGCATCCGCGACGATCGCTTCCCCGGTTTGCGCCGCACTGGTGAAATACACGCCGCGCAACATGGAATTCCGCTCGGTGTCGTCATAGCGCGAGTCAAGGAATACCTGCTCCAGCATCGCGACAAGCGGCTCCGTCACGCTCGCGAACTCGTCGCTCAGCGCGTAGAGCGCCCGGCGTCGGGCCAGATCGAACTCCTCATACAGCCGTCCGACCTGCCCGGCTTCCAGCCGCTCCACCAGCGCCCACATCTCCTCACGGCACTGCGCAACAACATCGATTGCTGGCTGTCCCCGCCGCCGCTTTCCCGCAACCGGAAAGGTGAACCCCAAAGGCTGGGCACGGCCTTCGCTGGTCAGGTACTGGCAATAGTCCGTGAAGCCGGCAAGCTGATCAACCTTGGTCACCAGCACGTAGACAGGAAACTGGATGCCCAGTTCCTCGCGCAGTTCGGCCAGGCGCGCCCGAATCCTGGCCGCTTCGATCACCCGCTCCTCTTTGGAGTGCCGAAGCAGGTCCTCCACGCTGATCGTCACCAGCGCGCCGTTGATCGGGGCGCGGGCGCGATATTTTCGCAGCAGGCCGAGGAATCCCTTCCATTCTGCCGGGTCGATCGCCGAACCCGCTTCCTGCGCCGTATAGCGGCCTGCCGTGTCGATCAGAACCGCCTCATTGGTGAACCACCAATCTGCCTGCTCGGTGCCATCCCGTGCGCGAGCCGCCGCACTCATCTGACCCGCGATAGGGAATTGCAGTCCGGCGTTCAGCAACGCCGTCGTCTTGCCGGCCCCCGGCACGCCAACCATCATGTACCAGGGCAGTTCATAGAGGTAGCGGCGGCCTTCGAACAGGCGACCGACCCGGCTGCCGCTACGCATGCCCTTGAGTTGTCGCAGGGCAGTCTGAACCGCCGTGTTCAGCCTGGCGATTTCATCCTTGGCCACAACCTCCTCGCGCTTCCCGCCAAAGTTCAGCAGGCTCTCGACAAAAGTCTTGTCCGTGCGTGCGCGCTGCCAAAGCAGGTACAACACATAGCCGACGAACACGAGCACAATCGCCGCGATCAGCAGAATGCGGACTGAGCTCGGCTCCAGCGGATGGCTGGCGCCAATCGCAAGCAACGGCCCCGCATGCCAGATCAGCAGACACAGCGCGGCGAGGCCTGTCGTGGAGACCGGCCAGCCAAGCAACCAGAACAGCGTCGTTGCCAGCAACAGCACCATGAGCGTGACGCGCGCGCCGATGCCCGCCAGCGGATGCATGCTACTGAACCCGAGCAGCGGCCCGATGAACCAGATAGCTGCCGCGACCATGAGCACGGCAATGAGCGCGAGCGTCTGCCGGGAGAACAGCACAGCGCCGATACGTTTCAGAAATTCCATGCCTGACCCCGATTACGGCGTTACAACGATTTCGACCCGGCGATTCCTTGCCCGGGCGGCTGGCGTCTTGTTGTCGGTAAGCGGCTCCGAATCGCCCTTGCCAATCGCTTCGAGCCGATTCTTTGCGACGCCCTTACTGGCCAGGTACTCTGTCACGGTCGCAGCACGCTCTTCCGACAGCACCTGGTTTGACGGGTACTTCGCCGTCTTGATGGGAACGTTGTCGCTGTGGCCGACCACGGTCACCTTGCCGGATACCTTGTTGATTTCTCCGGCAACCTTGTCCAGCAACGGCAGGACCTTGTCGCTGACCTCGGCGCGGCCACCGCCGAACATGTCATCCCCGCGGAACGTGACGGCACTGCGGGTCGCATCCTCCTGTACGCTGACAACCCCACGCGCAATCTCATCCTTGAGCAACTCGGCGAGGCGCAGCGCCTTGGGCGGCTCCGGCGGTGTTGCCTTGCCGATGGCGAGGATTTGCTGTTCGAGATCGTGGGTGCGGAACAAGAGTTGGTACTTGTACCAGGCAAACTGGCCAAAGACCGCCAGTGCCAGCACCGACGCCGTGACCCACACCGGCACCGTGCGCAGCAGGCTGAGGCGCCCGGCGTCCGCGCCGCGCCAGTGTGGCGACAGGTCGCGGGGGGGGGGGGGGGGGGGGGGGGGGGGGGGGGGGGGGGG
>NZ_JBYTAG010000054.1:0-43777 GCF_058787995.1 Cupriavidus sp. FW305-27 | reverse complement strand
GCTTTCGCGTGCCGCGCTGATCAGGTGCAACAACCGCTGCCGAATGGCGTCGAGCTGGCGATCGCCATCGGCGTGGCCAGCATAGCGGCCAAGGAAGCCGAGTGACAAGATGTGATAGATCACCTCGATCACGTCCATGTGCTCTGCGGCGGAGCTCGCCAGCCGCCCCAACAACTGGAACACCTTCTCGCCGCCATCGTTTTCGCCATGCAGCTGGATCAGCAAGCTGTTGTTCGCCCAGGTATGGCGCCCCCATGGCATGCCATTGGCAGCCTCATCCAACGCCGTGCACAGACAATACTGTGCAGCCAGAACGTGCTCGCGCCGAATATTGGCGCGCTCGCAGACTGCCTGAAAATCTTTCGCTTCCCCCACCAGAATTCCCTTCAGTGCAGCCGCCTGATCCTGTCGCAGCGATGTCGGCATGTCGGCCAGTGCGCGCAACAGCGGCCGCGCTGCCGCAAGCAAGGGATTGGCCTTGCGGCTGATCTCTTCCACCCGCTGCTCAACGGACTTGCGCGCGTCGTTCTGGCTGCTCGCCTCCGCTGCGGCGCGTGGGCTCGCGCGATCTCCTGCCTTGGCAGGCTGCGCTGCTTGCGAGTCCAATTGGGGATCACTCGACACAAGTGGCTTGCTCATTGCCGCACTCCCCACAGTTCCATACGCAACTCAGGAAAGGTCCCCGCTACGTGCAGCGCCAGCCCACCGTACTGCGCCACCTGGTCCCAGAGCGGGTGCTGCTGGGACAGTTCAAAGTAGACATGGCCAGCATTGAACGGGATCTGCCGTGGCGGCACCGGCAATGACTGCAGCGGAATTCCAGGAAGATGGGACCGAACCAGTTCCGCCAACCGCGCAGACGGCCCCACCTTGGTCTGGGCCGGAAACTGCTGCTGCAACAGATCCGCCGGAACCTGCGCGGTCACCGCCAGCACAAAGGTCGCGAAACGGCCGATCTCGCCCGGATCGAGCACCGCCGTTCGGATCCCATGTGACTGCTCCGTGATTTCAATCCGCTGCGCAGCGCGTTCCAGCACCACATTGAGCAGGAAGCGCAGGTCGTCAACCAATGGCTTCAGGCAAAGATGCGGAGCATCGTGCCGATAAGCCGCATGCTCAGCCGGCCGACGGGTCTGGGTGCGCACGAACGTCGACAGTTCCCCCGACAATGCCGCCAGGTGCAGGTACAACACCTCTGGCGACGCGGCCTTGGCCTTCAGCAGGTGGGTCAGAATCGGCTCGTACCGGTTCAGCAATTGGAGGATCAGGTATTCCGATACTTCGGCAGCATCCCCGCCCCGCATAGTGGCAGCAGACAGGCGCTCGGCCATCGCATCGGCCCTGAGATGCAGGAGGCCGTGGATTTCGGTAAGCCATGTTTGAAGCAATGCACTGGCCGTGTAGACATTGACCGGCGGAATCAGCGCTGCATCCAGTCTGGCACTGCCATCGGCGCGGATTTCCGTCACTCTTGTCAACGGCAGGCCAAGCCAGGACTCGGAGAGTTCCTTCTCCGGCAAAAGCCGAAGACGCAAGTCTGCCAACTGCACCAGTTTTGGTCCCTGTGCGATCGAATTCGCATCCAGCAATTCCTGCTCAAAGGCACGGTATCGCGCCAGGGAATCCGTGGCATCATCGAAATTCGTTTCTTCCGCATTTGGCGTGCGGATCGGCACCGCCAGACAGATGATCTGATTCAGGTGCTCGGCCTGAAGCGCAAGCGGCGCCGGCACTGCCGTATGTGCCGGAGCGTCAAAGGGCGTACCGTCCTGGAAGATTCCAGCGGCACTGGAGACCACCAGCTTACCCAGCGAGAGCGCTTCAGCATCGATCGAGAAATGGTGAAAGCCCCAGAAGAACGGGCTGAGCGCGGCGCTACGCTTGTGCGCGTAGTATTCCAGATAGCGCTCCTGCTGCTGAAAGAGTTGCGGGCGCAGGAACAGTCCCTCGCTCCAGACGACCTTGTTGTACCAGCTCATGGATTCAATCAGGTTTGGAAATTGTGATGGTCTGCTGGTCCAACGAGACTTGCAGCTTGACCTTGCGTGCCGGAATTGCCATGCGGTACCACGCAGCGTCCGGCGCCGGTGGCAGTTTGTAGACAGATCTCCAGGTGGCTTTGCCAAGCTCCCTGTACCCGACCAGAATGCCGATGGCTTGCGTGTCCGGATTGAGCTTGCGCTCGATGTCGCGCGACTCGCCGGGCCGGAGGATGAACTCGTCTCGTGCCAGCAGATCCTGCGTCAGCAGCGTCTTGTCCGACTTCTCCAGCGAGTAGTAGTCCGCATTCTCAAACGCGCTGTCGGTCT
The DNA here is from genome assembly GCF_058787995.1 of Cupriavidus sp. FW305-27. NCBI lineage: Bacteria > Pseudomonadati > Pseudomonadota > Betaproteobacteria > Burkholderiales > Burkholderiaceae > Cupriavidus > Cupriavidus sp. FW305-27. Next base: position 41,468 of record NZ_JBYTAG010000054.1, on the reverse strand, counting down.
TGAGTTCGTAGACCCGAACCAGGACCGGAGAGGGCCTGCCCTTGTCGTCAGGGTTGACGGTATCTTTGGCAGATACAGCCAGATCCAGCTTCATCTGCTCGCGCTGGGCCGGTGCTGTGGAGCAGGCCGAGCCGAGGACCGATACTGCGAATAGGCCAAGCAGCGACACGGTTCTCGCCATCCTGTGCCGTATCAAGAGAGCCTTGCGAGTCATGAGCCCACCCGCGCCGACACCGAGCCAATCAGTACCGCGCCGCAATCCGTCATATCACCGCTGACCGCACCTGGCACGCCATCGACCTTGTACAGGCCTCTTACCTGCGAAATGCGGCTTATCCCATGCAAGGGACAACTGACTGCATCCCCCTGACGTGCGATAGGGCGACCGTTGATCTTGCGGTTGGGCGAGCCTGCCAGCACGACGCCGCCATGCGTGTGACCATCGCCAACGACAACAATGGAATCTGCCATTGATATATCTGCTCCCAGGTAAATGGCGTACATACTGCAATGGGCCGGTGCAACTCTTCCGATGAGCGGGCCAGCAGGAGCGCCCCGACGAAATCCTCGTTGGTGGCAAAGCGTGTTCATCCAATTGACCATTGTTCTCATCCCCTCAACGCCCATCCGTCTGCTTGCCGAACCACGGGTAGTAGGCAGTTGTCCTGCCCCGAGCCCGCGGCCATTCCTTGGGAGGTTCGCGCTTGGTCCAGCCTGGCGGTGGCGCCACCAGCACCGTCCACGCATCGTTGGGTTCCGCCACGCTGGTCACGACTGCGCTATGCCCGGTCTGGTCCGCATACGCCACCGCATAGGCAATGTTCAGCCCCGCGCTGGCCGCGCGCGCCGGGCCCACCATATGTTCCGAGACGCTGCGGAAGTCTTTCAACTGGTCCAGGTCCGGCCACTGCTGGTGCACCGCCGCACGCAGGGGCGCAAGCACTGTGGTCACATTGGGCGCGCGCCGGTCCATGTCGTGGTAGACGCGGTCGACCGGATGCTCCTGCGGCACTTGCGCTTGCACGGCTTGCAGCAGGCCCTGCCACGCGCCACCAGGGGTAGCTGACTTCGCTCCGATGCCGCCCTCGTGCTGCTGCGGGGTGTACAGCGCCGCCAGCGGCGCATAGCCCCAATCCGCGCTGGGATGTCCCAGGATCAGCAGCACCGAATTTTCGTTGGTCTGCTCGCCTTTCGGGTAGTTGGGCGCGTCCATGGTGTACACCCACACCGTCTTCTTCGGGTTGGCGTTCAGGTAGGCAATCGCCGCCTGCAGGTCATAGAAGCCCACGGCTTCCTCGCCCGCCATCACCGTGACATTGGCCAGCTTTGGTTCGGGGAAGATCTTCAGGCTCATCGCCTCGGCCGCGCTATAGATTTCCATAAAGAACAGCCGGCGCGCTGCGTTAAGCGTGAAGGTTGGCAGGCCGATTACCATGTCCGAGTCATAAGGGAGCCCCCTTCTGGGCTGACCGTCATAACCGGCATAGTTCTTCACAAAATAGTCCGCCATACGCTCATCGGCATGCTCTTCGTTCTCTGCCAGAATCGACGGTGCCGGCATTCCCCAATCGATCTGCTCTGCCAATCGGTCCCGGCCATTCATGTATCGATTGGACTCCTTGATATAGGTGGGTGTATTGATCCATGTCTGCGGCATGCCGGCGAACACTCGGATGTCGGCAAAATCCGGCCGTCGCGTGCCGTTTCGGATCGAATAGAAGTAGTTCGCGTTGGCCGCGGTGTGGTAGCCCAGTGGATAGAGCGGCTCACGGATCAAGGCGTTAAGCGCTTTCCAGTAGACCGGGTTGGGATTGTCGTTCTTCCAGACTGGGTTGACGCCGCGGACAAGCAGCCCCGGCGCATCACCGAGCTTCAGATGCGGGCTGTCCGTATCGGACGGATTGCGGTGCGCCAGTCCCTGCGCCCACAGCAAATTCCAGTGGGTCGGGTAGTCCTTCCACATCAGGGGATTCATCCATTGCACGCCAAGCACATATGCGACTGGGGCGTCAGGGCCGCTCGCGGGCACGCGCGCAGCAATTGGATACGGCGACGGATCTCGGTGGTAGGTAGACATGGGTTTTCCCAATGAACAGGCTGACAGCAGCGCCGCAGTGACGGCTCCCGCGATGGCCACGGCTAGCCGGTTGGTGTGCTGTTTGAATCGGTCAGTGGTGTTCACCGAGCCCTCCCTGCAGAACTTGCCCGCCGAAGGCTGGGTCACGCTCGGTGGGTCGGTGATGCTTGTTTGCGGAAGGTGTCTGTGAGATGCGGTTGTCCGAGCGCTCATCATCCATACCAAGCGCTCTCGGAACATCAGCTTTGTAATCCTTTTGACTCTCCAGCCGATCTCCATTTATCCGACCAGAACCGTAGTACCAACTCCATTCCTTCATCTGATCGTCTTCCCGGTCACAGCGCCTCCAGTCCGCCAGTTGCCTCAGCCACTTCATCTCCGCCTCCGGCATCATGCAGATGCCCACATCAACGTCATAGGCGAGCACCTTCTCGCAGTGCACCGGATTGGTCAGGATGGTCGAGTGGTTCGTAGCATTCAGATCCACCGCGTATTTCAGGAAATACCCGCGCTTGTCTGCATCGAACTCGCGGAATTCCGCATACTCGTCCCCCGTAAGATCTCCGCCATCCTTCATCTGCCCAATGGCCGCCTCATAGGGGTTGTCAGCCTTGCGCCGGGCAAGCTGACGCACGCTGGCATTGTGTTCATAGCGCAGCGCCGCTTCGTCGCTGTAGTCCGCCGCGCCCTGCCCCGCGCTCCGGTACTTGTCGTAGATGTCGTCGCTCCTGCCTGCCGGATTGAGCGCATCCGTGTGCGACTCGGGTCCCTGGTTGAAGATCCCTTCCACGGTCCCGGCTTTCGCGCTTTGCCCGCCGTCGTCAGGCGCCCGCTTGTCGGGGTGATACAGGTGGATGGCCCGCGGCGCGATGGCCTCCTTCACTGCCGGAGCATTGATCGGCACGGTCCAGCCGTCCGGCGGATCAGCGTTCACGGGCACATAGTTGACATGCCCGAAGGTCGTCACCCTTAGCAGGGCGAAGGTCATTTCATAGATTCCACCGAGCGCGGTCGCACCAAGCTTTTCTCCGAAGCCGCGCTGGTCGTCCTGCCATACCCGCGTCAGATGAAAGCGCAGTGGCAATGGCTTGCGGTACCAGAATGCCTTGCCATCGCCCTGGATCGGATCGACCTTCGACGGGTTACCTTTGTCGTAATAGACGAAGTTGCTTGGCTTGGCACCAACTTCGAATGGCATCTGGCCATACTTGCCCGGATTGCCCTGGGCCCACACACGCTGGAACAAGACTTCGGCATGATGCGCGAAAGCATAGGGGCGATCGCCGCGCGCCTTGGCCGACTCCAGCATGTCGTGATCGGTACCGGCCAGCACCTCCTTCGACAGGCCCAGCCACCCCATCCCCTGCACGGTGCTTACTGAAATCACTTGATCGTGGGGATTGCTATAGAGGAAAACGTGCTTGCGTGTCTGACGTTCCTTGCTGTCCTTCCCGGCAGTCCAGGGGGCTTCCCCTTGCTTGGGACGCCGGGTGGGCGTCAGGGCGTTGACGCAGTCGTCGCTGGCATGATCAAAGCTGGAGGCACCGACAATCTCAAAGAAGCGATCCAGCGTCTTGCGCCGCGCAAAAACGGTGACGCGGCCCAGGTCCGTGTCGGCGTTGTACTGCCCGAAGTTATCGAAGAAGTTCGGCAGGACGCTGTATGGCGGATTGGCGAGTACATAGGTGTCCGCCACGCCATCCCCGCCGAAGTCATGTTTGCCAATAAATGCCGAGGCCATGCCGACCATATTGCCCTGGCTGTGACAGACCACCGTGACCGGACACGCCTTGCCATAGGCGTCAATATGCTTGACCCGGACTTGCGCCACCAGTGCGGCCAGGCGCCGGGCGGCATGCGCTCCATAGTGGCGTGGGGGGCAGCCGTAGATCAGCCGGCTTGTCTCCGTATTCAGGTCCTGCGCCTGTAACCCGGCAAACAGGTCGGTGACCGTGCCCGTGGTCCACAGATCCGGCAGGGCAGAGCATCCGTTGGCGAAGGGACCGCCGCCCCAGGCATCCTCTTCGTCAAGCAAGATGTTTGGCCCAACCGTCGCCAGGTCCTCCTTGGCAGCTTTATAGCCCCAGCGGAATCGGATAATGGGGCTCTGGTCGCCATCGGCAACGAAGTTCGTCGCATTGACTTCCCGGGACAGGTAGCCTTTGGGTGTCAGCTCCGACAGATACTGCGCTGGCCGTAGCGCCCCCATGTCGTACGTATCGCCCGTTTCCCCGCGCTGCTGGCGCTGATTCAAGCCTTTGCACAAGCCTTCTTCAGCGCTGGCGAACCATTCGCCGTTCGAGTTCACGCCGTGCACGAAGATGATGATGCCGGGCAGCGTCTTCAGGTCGAGCTTTCGGAGCGCCTTACTTGGAACGTGAATGTCGTCGGCGCTGGCAATCGGGTTGACCCCTTGTCTGGATACTATGGGTGCACTCATATCTGGTTCCGTGACAATCGATGCGAAGCAGACTCAGTACAGCTTGGGCGCAAATATCTTTACGCTCACCGCCTCGATCAGATCCGAAGCCGACTGCGCGGTTTCGCCAGCGGCATTGGTTACACCTTCCACCACACTGCCGTCCGCCTTGACAATCTGGTAGGGTGCATTGGGGACCGGTCGCTCGAGCTCGCCTGCCTTCAGCAGGAACTTTCGGCCCGCGTCACCCTGGCTAAACTGCGGCAACGGTCCGTTCAGGCTGGACGGCCCTACGATGTCGAAATCCGACGTATGCAGCAGGATCCCGCCAGGACCATAGATATCCACCTTGCCTCCGCCAATGCGGATGCCGGCACCGTCCGCTGTCATCAAGCTCAGGCTCTTGCCCGCGTTCAGAACGATGTTGCCATCGGTTGCGGTCACCACTACGTTCTGTCTGGCATTCGCTTCGATGTTGGATTTCTGCGCCTGCAGAAGCAGATTGCCCTGATGCGCAATGCCGCGCAGCTCACCGCTGTGCGCGAAGAACCCGATTCCCTGCCCCGCATTGACAACGAACTGCTGCCCTGCGGTCATTTGCTGGTTCAACCGTGAGACGGTGTCGATATGCTTGCCGGCATACGTCGTCAATATCTTGGGCGTGGCCAGTGCCATGCCCGCCGGCGCATAGGCACCGATCAGCGGCTGACCTCCCTCACCAGGCACGTCCTTGTGGTTGTTGGCGCCAGCGTCCCACTCCCTGACGGCCCGCGTGAGTTCGGCCTGCGGGTCCGTATCGGCAGCCAGCCCTTCATGGGCATGGCCATAGTCCCCCAACGCCTTCGCCGCCTCCAGCGCCGCCTCCATGCAGCGGATAAACTCGTCGCGCGACAGGTGCCCGCCCATGGCGCCTACCTGCCCTTCCGCGGTAACGAACAAGCCCTTCCCACCGCGTATGGCACCCTGCCCATCGGTGCGCAGGTCGAAGCCTTCACCACGCCGGTCCTTGCGCCCGGCGTGGTCCGGCACCCCGGTCAGATAGCCCAGGTTCAGTTGCGATGCCTGGTGATCCGAGGACAGCTGCGCCTGGATCTGATCCTTCGTATCGTCCATCAGCAGGTGATTGTGGCGCCCGCCAAACAACTCCTTGCTGCGAATCCCCGACAAGGCATGCTGCCCCGGCAGCGCCCACGGCGGCAGATTGAGCTGATTCGGCGCCCGCCCGACAATCACGGGACAGTCCGGATCGCCGTTGATGAACGCCACAATGACCTCCTGCCCGATACGCGGAATGTGCATCGCGCCGAACTGGTCGCCCGACCAGCCGTTGACCACCCGAATCCACGGTGACGAGTTCTCGTCGTACTTCCCGTAGCGATCCCATTCGAATTGAATGATCACGTTGCCGTGATCGTTGCACCAGATCTCCTGGTTCTTCGGGCCGGTCACCACGGCCCGCTGCACGCCGGCCACGTATGGCTTGCCGACCGTGCGCGGCGGGCGAAAGACTTCATCAGTGGGGTGCGCTTCAAACGCAACGCGGCACGAAAACTGTTGCCCGCTGCCGGATTCGCCGCCGACATCCTCCAGCTCCAGCGTCGCACCGATCACCAGATACTCGCGGTTCATCGCCGGGTTGCCGTGATTGCTCACCAGGTAGGTGCAGCCCGCCACCACTCCGCGCAGCGCACCCACGCCCCGCGCACGCCGGCCACGCGAGCGGCGCTCCTCCATGCGGATCCTCGCCCGCATCTCGCCCACCGCCGGATCGACATAGTCGCCCGGGTGCTCGTAGCGCTCGAAGTCGGCGAAGCTGGTATTGCGCGGCTGGCTGTTGTCGGTGGTCAGATTCGCGCGCGGCTTGCGTGGATCGTAGTCGTTCAACGTCACCTTGCCCGTGCGCAGCCGGTTGACCGGATCGAAGCGGACCAGATGTTCCTGGTCGATCTTGAAGCCACGCGGATAGAGTGGCAGCGTGCGATAGGCCTCGCTGGGAAACGCGCGGTACGCGCCCGATTCGGCGGCCAGGATCAGCCGATGGTGTCCGCCGTCATGCTCGAAGAAGTATGTAATGCCATACTCTTCGGTCAGGCGCTGGATGAAATGCGCATCGGTCTCGCCATGCTGCACCTCCCAGGCAAGCTTCGGATAGACCGATGTATCGAGGCGCTTCTCCACCGAGAACGGGTAGTCCGCAAGCACCTCGTCAAGAATCTCAATCACCGTCTTCTTCTGGAAGGGCTTGAAGTCCGACGTCTGCGTCGCGAGCCACAGCCAGGGACGCAGCGTGAACCGGTACAAGCGATTCTCCGCAACGCCGCCGACATGCTCGATATCTGAGATGACGCCGGTGATCTCGCGGTGCCCTGCGCCCACGCCACCCAGCAGCCCTGTGCCCATGCCATCGAGCTCGATCGTGACGGTCATCTCGCGGCCGATCATCGCATCGGGATCTGCCTCCGCAAGATACTGTTCCGCGGCAGGCGAGACCGCACGCAGGTCTACCTTGTAGGTGAAGAGTTCGCTCAATCCCTCATGACCTGAGAGCCTCACGAATTCCAGCTGGGGCTGTCCCAGCAAATCAGGAATGGCTGCGCTGGAAACGCTAACGGTGCGAGAACACGAAGCAAAAGCAGCTAGCCGATTCATGGGATGGGTTCTGGTTTCCCTGCTCACCTCCTCTCTCCCTCCACCGCACCTGGCCGGGGCCGGATCGAATTCGCCACCTTGTCCCAAATCCTCAGCACCTCATCGTCATCCATCGATGAGTCGACATAAGCGCCACCAGGAATCTGTCCGCCGGTCATTAACGTAAGATGCATCTGCGGCTGCATGTACTGCGGCGTATCCCGCTTGGTCTCCGCCTTCAAACCCTGCCGCCTGTATCCCTCTTCCTTGAAGGTCTCCACAAGCTCATCTGCTTCCATGCCGGCAACGGTTCGCTTGCCCTTGCGTAGGGTGTGGAATGCGAGCCGATATGCCAGCGGGGCGCCTTCCAATCGCTTTTCCAGTCGCGCGATCATGCCCTCGTCCTGCGTGACAAGCGCGCGCGAATGGATGTCAAAGAGAAGATCCTTATGGAGTTCACTTTGAAAACTGAACATCGCCGTCTCTTCGTCGTGGATGTCGTTCAGCACTACGCCTTTGACACAGAAGCCGGGACCGGCAGCCTCCGGGTCGGTATAGGCGCGAGTGTGGACTGCGAGGTTTCGCAACCGCGCTTCTACCGCTTCCGCCGGCTCGCTATCGGGGTAGCTCTTTTCCTCAAAGATGACGTATCGCAAGTCTCCCGCCAGGAGGTGGATTTCGCTTCTAAAGTATTTACCTTGCTGCGCATTGTCGTAGCGACGAATCAGATAGCCTCCTTCACCTTCACCTAACGGTGTACTGGACACCAACATCGGGGCATGTGTAACTTCATTGCGTGCATCCCTTAGTTCTTGCATTCGCTTACTCACCGCCCGCTCAAAATCTTCGCGCAGGATGACCGGCTCTGCCTCCACCGGACGTTGCTTGGGCACCTTGACATAGATGCGCTTGAAGTCCTTATCTTTGCCATAGAGCAACTCGGCATCGCCGGGACTGTCCATCGAATCCGGTACCGAATTGAACTCTTCTGGCAGGTCAATTAGGAAACGGCCAATGCAATGCGTCTTGTATGGCTGGTGGATATCCATGGGCGGAAAGGGATTTGTGGCCGCTCGTTGACAGCCAGTCGTTAGAAGTGCGGCCAGAAACAGGCCAGCCATGTTCAGTTTGGCGGCCATATCAAGTTCCCCGGGGGCGTCCTGACTTGTGCCGTCAGCTTGACAATGCTATACAGCGTCACGAACTGAGCCATCTCATTCCAGCTGGGGCTGTCCCAGCAGGTCGGGAATCGCCGCGCTGGAAACGCTAACGGTGCGATTCCGCCCAACGGCCAGGCTCTTCAGATTGTTTAGCGCACTCATGAGGTCATCTCTTTAACGGCCGCTCGGAGTCTGGCCGTTGTCATCCGCATGGATTCCGCACTCGGTCAATGCCAGCGTCCTTGGCCTCGCCAGCTTCCACTCGGGTAGCCGGCGAGACCGGTCATGACAATCAGGCTTCCTTATTGCCCTTGATGTCGTAGCCCGCGGTCACAGCACCACCGCTGCCGCCCTGGGCGTTCTGCACCACATACTCCTGCTTCACCCTGGAGAACGACAGCGCCACCTTCTCGCGCATGCGCACTTCGTCATCCACCGAGCCCTTGGGGCTCACCTTGGTGACGATCACGTCGGTCATGGTGAGCTTCAGGTATTCGAGCGGATTGCCGCCGGCCTTGCGCACCACCAGCACGGCCTCGTTGATGTGCTTGCCGGTCAGGCAGTACTTCATCAGGTTGGGCGAGGCGCGGTCGATGAAGTGCTCGAAGGACAGGTCCGACACGGTCGCCTTGCCGGCGCCGCCGCCGCTGCCCGCGTGCATGGTGGACTGCTGCTCGATGCTCCAGTCCCAGGCCAGCACTTCGACTTCGTTCTTGTGCGACGAATCCTGCGACTCGCCATCGATGCCATTGATCTTCAGGAAAATGTCCTGTGCCATTGCAAAACTCCTTGACGTTAAGACAGGTACTGCAGACAAGAGCCACAGCCAGGGCCGCGCCCCAATCAGGTCAGGGGCGCGATACCTCGGCGTGGAACTACCGGTACGTTTCAACGCCTGAGCGACGCTCAGGCGGCGTCCTTGACCGACGGCAGGCGCGCCACAAGCCGCAGCGAAACGGTCAGGCCCTCGAGCTGGAAGTGCGGACGCAGGAAGAACTTGGCGCTGTAGTAGCCGGGGTTGCCTTCCAGTTCCTCGACGACCACCTCGGCTGCAGCCAGCGGTCGGCGTGCCTTGGTCTCCTGCGACGAGTTGGCCGGGTCGGCATCAACGTAATTCATGATCCATTCGTTGAGCCAGCGCTGCATGTCCTCGCGTTCCTTGAAGGCGCCGATCTTGTCGCGCACGATGCACTTCAGGTAATGGGCAAAGCGCGAGCAGGCGAACAGGTACGGCAGGCGTGCCGACAGGTTGGCATTGGCGGTCGCATCAGCGTCGTAGTACTCGGCTGGCTTCTGCATCGACTGGGCACCGATAAAAGCTGCGTAGTCGGTGTTCTTGCGGTGCACCAGCGAGATAAAGCCGTTCTTCGACAGTTCGGCTTCACGGCGGTCCGAGATGGCGATTTCGGTCGGGCACTTTATGTCAATGCCGCCATCGTCGGTCGGGAAGGTGTGGCACGGCAGGTTCTCGACCACGCCGCCGCTTTCGACGCCGCGGATCAGCGTGCACCAGCCATAGAGCTTGAACGAACGGTTGATGTTGACCGCCATGGCGTAGGCAGCATTGCTCCACACGTACTTGCGGTGATCCGCACCGTCGGTGTCTTCCTCGAAGTCAAATTCATCGACCGGATTGGTCTTGATGCCGTAGGGAAGGCGCGACAGGAAACGCGGCATGGCGAGGCCGACATAGCGGGCATCTTCCGAGTTGCGCAGGCTGTTCCACGGCGCGTATTCCAGGTTCTGGAATATCTTGGACAGATCGCGCGGATTGGCGAGTTCCTGCCACGAATCCATCTGCAGCACCGACGGCGAGGCGCCTGCAATGAACGGGGCGTGAGCCGCTGCCGAGATCTTGGCAAGCGAGCCAAGGAGTTCGACGTCGGGCGGTGTGTGATCGAAGTAGTAGTCGGCTACCAGGCAGCCGTAGGGTTCACCACCAAGCTGGCCGTACTCTTCTTCATAGATGCGCTTGAAGAACGGGCTTTGGTCCCAGCCGATGCCCTTGTAGCGGCGCAGGGTCCGGCGCAGCTCTTCCTTGGACACATCCATCACGCGGATGCGCAGCTTGTCGTCGGTTTCGGTGTTTGAGACCAGGTGGTGCAGGCCGCGCCAGGCGGACTCCAGCTTCTGGAAGTCCTCATGGTGCAGGATCAGGTTGATCTGCTCGGAGAGCTTCTTGTCGATGGCGCCGATGATGGCTTCGATGCTCTTGTAGGCATCATCGCTCATGGTGAACGAGCTGGCGAGCGCCTGCTCGGCCAGGGTCTTGACGGCGAGGTCGACGGCCTCGCGGGCCTGTTCGGTCTTGGGCGAGAATTCGCGGCTGATCAGCGCGGCGAAGTCGGAATGGTCAGCGCTCGCGAGCGCTTGGTGTTGTGCTGGTTGGGCGGTGGCCATGGAATCCTTGCTTGATGAGGTGGTTCAGGAAGGCAAGTAGCCGATCCATTCAGGACTGCGGCGACTGAGGTTCGTCGTCGCCGGCCCTGGGCTTGGGCGCCTTGGCAAGCGACTGCAGCAGCGCGGGATCCTGCAGCAACTGGTTGATCAGCGATTCGGCGCCCGACTTGCCATCCATGTAGGTCTGCAGGTTGGCGAGCTGGGTGCGGGCTTCGAGCAATTGCCTGAGCGCATCAACCTTGCCGGCTACCGCCGCGGGCGAGAAATCCTCGATGCTCTCGAATGTCATGTCGACCATGAGCTGGCCGTCGCCGGACAGCGTGTTGGGCACCGCAAACGCCACGCGCGGCTTCATGGCCTTCATGCGCTCGTCGAAGTTGTCGATATCGATCTCAAGAAACTTGCGATCGGCAACCGCCGGCAGCGGCTCGGCCGGCCTGCCCGACAGGTCGGCCAGCACGCCCATCACGAAGGGCAGCTCGATACGCTTCTCCGAGCCATAGACTTCGACGTCGTACTCGATCTGTACGCGCGGCGCGCGGTTGCGCGCGATGAATTTCTGCGAACTGTTCACAACAGACATGGATCTCCCCTGCGGGTTACATGGACATGCCGGTCGGCGTCAAGCCGAGCCGGCCTCGGGACACTCCGGCACAACGGCATCGTGGCCAACGCGGTATTCGGTGTGGTAGGCGAGCCCGGCAGGCGCGCTGTCGGCGACGCGGATCGCGATCACGGCGAGCTCGCGCTTCTCGGACAGGGCCAACAGCCACAGGCGCGCCAGTTGCGGCTGGATGACCTGCTCAATGAAGCCGATCAGCTGCCGGGCGCCGGTCTCGCCGACCGGACAGCGCGCCACGATGAACTCGACCACCGGGTCGTCGTAAGTCAGCACAATGCCGTGCTGATGCTGCATGCGCACCGCCACGCGATCGAGATGCAGGCGCACGATGCGGCCCAGGTTTTCAGCCGCCAGCGGCAGATATGGCACGACTACCAGCCGCCCGAGGAACGCCGCCGGGAACACCTTGCGCAGCTCGGGCATCAGCGCGTCGCGCAGTGCAGCGGGCTCCGGCATCAGCGCCGGGTCTTCACAGAGATTCGCCAGCAGATCGGAGCCGGCATTGCTGGTGAGCAGCAGGATGGTGTTCCTGAAGTCGATATGGCGCCCCTCGCCATCCTCCATGTAGCCCTTGTCGAAGACCTGGTAGAAGACTTCGTGGATATCGGCATGGGCCTTCTCGACCTCGTCGAGCAACACCACGCTGTAGGGCCGGCGGCGCACCGCTTCGGTCAGTACGCCCCCTTCGCCGTAGCCGACATAACCCGGCGGCGCGCCCTTGAGCGTCGAGACGGTATGCGGCTCCTGGAATTCCGAGAGGTTGATGGTGATGAGGTTTTGCTCACCGCCGTACAGGGCGTCGGCCAACGCCAGCGCAGTCTCGGTCTTGCCAACGCCCGACGGGCCTGCCAGCAGGAAGACTCCGACCGGCTTGTTGGGGTCAGTCAGTTGTGCACGGGCGGTCGTGACGCGCTCCCCGAGCTGGGTTAGCGCATGGCCTTGCCCGATCACGCGTTCGCCAAGTGTCTGCGGCAGCTGCATCACGGTTGCCACCTCGTCCGCGACCATGCGCCCAACCGGGATACCGGTCCAGTCGGCGACGATTGCGGCGACCACGCGTTCATCCACTTCCGTGTACACAAGCGGCGCATCCGCTTGCGCGGCATGAAGATGGCCCTCGAGCTCATCCAGGGTTCGTCGCGCCGGCGCGGCCACAGTCGATTCATCCGACGCGGACTGCACCAGTGCGTATCGGCGGGCGACCAGGTCGGTCGCCAGACCGCGCACCCGGTCCCAGCGCGCCGAGGCCAAAGCCAGGTCGGCTTCGAACTGCTCGCGCCGAGCCCGTGCGAGCGCAATCCGCGCAGCGTCCGGCCGGCCAAAGCCGGCTTCCCGGGCCAATAGTGCGCACTCGGCGTCGGCCGCGGCGAGTTCGTGGCGCAGATGTTCGACTTCTGCCGGGGGCGCATGCAATGACAGGGCTACGCGCGCACAAGCGGTGTCGAGCAGGCTGATCGCCTTGTCGGGCAACTGCCGCGACGGGATAAAGCGATGCGATAGCCTGACGGCGGCGCGCACCCCCTCGTCGCGGATCAGTACCTGGTGATGCGCCTCGAACGTCCGGACCAGACCCCGCACCATGGCAACCGCCCTGGCTTCGTCCGGTTCCATGACCTGCAGGACCTGGAAGCGGCGGGTGAGCGCCGGGTCCTTCTCGATGTGGCGCTTGTATTCGCTCCAGGTGGTGGCGCCGATCGTGCGCAGTGTCCCACGCGCCAGCGCCGGCTTGAGCAGGTTCGCGGCATCGCCGGTGCCGGCCTGGCCACCGGCGCCAACCAGTGTGTGGACCTCATCGACGAACAGGATCACGGGCGTCGGGGATTTGGCAGCTTCCTCAAGCACGCCCTTCAACCGCGCTTCGAACTCGCCTTTCATGCTGGCGCCCGCTAGCAGCGCACCCACGTCGAGGCTCAGCAGCCTGATGTCCTTCAGGCTGGGCGGCACCTCACCCGCGGCAATGGCCTGTGCCAGCCCCTCGATGACGGCGGTCTTGCCGACACCCGCCTCTCCGGTCAGGAGCGGATTGTTCTGACGGCGGCGCAGCAGGATGTCCGTCATGGTGCGGATCTCATGCTCGCGACCGATCACCGGATCCAGCCGGCCCGCGCGTGCTTCCTCGGTCAGGTCGCGGCAGTACCTGCCCAGGGCGGGCTTGCCGGCACTGGCAGGTGCCGTCGCGCCACTGGCTTCACCCGGTGTGGCCGGCGCCAGGCCACTGCCGTCATAAGCCGCTTCACGGCTCTCAGGCGATTGCGCGATGAGCGCCGGTGCCATTTCCACCAGGTCATCGGGCCGCACCTTCGCGAACTGGCTTGAGATGCCCAGCACCGTACGGCGCAACTCCGGCGTCTTGAGCAGCGCAGCGAGCAGATAAGCGCCGCGCACGTGGTCATCGGAAAAAGCAAGCGTCGCATAGACCCACGCTCGCTCGATCGCCGACTCAAGCTGGAACGAAAAGTCACTGATCGAGGTGGCGCCGGCAGGCAACGCGGCCAGCGCGCGGGTCAGGTCGGCTTCAAGCACGGACAGGTCGGCGCCGGCATGGCGCAGCATCCGCTGCAGGTCGCCATCCGGGGCTTGCAGCAGTTGGTGGAGCCAATGCACAAGCTCCACGTACGGGTTGCCGCGGAGCTTGCAAAAGGCCGTCGCGCTTTCGATCGCCTTGAATAGCGTGAGATTGAGTCGGCCAAATAAAGCCTGACGCGAAATATCCATTCGATGCCTTTGCCGTTCGCCCCTTGGATAAGAGGACTACCATTGCACGGAGATTTTGTTATTTGGCTTTTTTAGGATATGACCAAAACAATACGCTAGCAAATGTCTCGTCCGCGACCAGGCCTCTGGCGCATCGGCACCAAAAATCTATATAACTCATTGATTTTATGTACTTTATTCACTCCATCGCGCGGTTATCACGTTTTCTTCTGGCCGACAATGACCCAACACCATGTCCCCATGGAATATTACAAATTTTGACAATCCATCCGAGATATACATAATTTTTATCCAATGTCCATAGGATCACCCTTAAATCTCTATGATCACTTTTTAATTCTGATTTTCCGGATATTAAATAGGAAAATTCCATTCCATTTAGAATTTCGTTACACCAGGATTTGCGATTATCATCAGACGCTTTCGAAAACCAATAACCTCAGGTGGCCGGGCTATGAGCGACTGGCAGAACCGCACTGCGGAAATCCACGCCGTCAACGCCAGACTCGATGGCGACAGCAATGCGCCCTGGCCTTGGGATGCGCTCGGCGGGACGCAGCCAGACGGTGCCGATCCGTTCTCGCTGGTGAAGCCAGCCGGTGGTGCGGGGACAACGGCGGCGGCTGGCCCTGAGCCGGCCGACGTGCTCGATCAGCTCAAACGCGAGGCCGAGGCGGCGCTAAGGGACCCGAACTACGTCAGTGCACATGCCAGCTCCAACGCAGCGTCGACAGCTCCGATCCCGGCGGAGGGCGAACCGAAGCCGCTGCAAACGCTCGCGCGCGAAGCGAACCATGCCGATAGCTTGATGGACATGCTGGACACGGCAGGCCATATTGATTCGCTGATCGGCTCCCGGGAATCCCTGGAAGAGCACGAACTCTTTTCAACCCCGGCTGCGCCGGACGTGCTGTGGCTGTTCGCTGGCGACATTGCGCCCACGCGGCGCCGCGATGTCACGGCCCTGCTTACCCGTCGCGAACACCATCTGGTGTCGATGGACAGCGCCTACCGTCCCGCGCCGGCGCTGCCGCCTGATCCTGGCCATGACGCTTGAAGCGCACACCCCTCGTCAGGCACCCGGCACGGGGCTGTCATCAATCCTTCGCCGAAGCGGCTCGGTCAAAGGCGCGCTGGCCCAGACGGAGGCGCAGGTCCGCGAGGAACCTGGCTCTTTCGCTTTCCGTTGGCAGCTATTCCAGTGGCTCTGCGTGGTCGGTGACTGGTCCAGGGCCCTCAAGCAATTGCAGGTCGCCACGCAGCTTGCGCCCGGCTTCGCGCAAACCGCGCATGTGTACCGCGACCTGATCCGTGCGGAGGTGTTTCGTGGCGAGGTATTCGCCGGCCAGCGCACCCCCGGCTCGCTGCTGCCGGCCCCGGCGTGGGTGGCAAAGCTCCACACGGCTCTGGCGGAAAACAAGGCCGGCGAATGCTCAGCCGCGGACGCCAGCCGGCACCTGGCCCTGTCGCAGGTGCCAGCCTCAGCCGGCGCGCACGACGGCGTGCGCTTTGCCTGGATTACCGACACAGACACACGGCTGGGACCGACCTGCGAGATCGTGACCGCGGGGCGCTACGCCTGGCTGCCCTTTGCGCAGATGCGCAAGATCGAGTTGGGCAAGGCGTCCGGGTTGCTGGATCTGTTATGGCGCCCGGCCACGGTGACACTCGCCGACGGCGTGGTCAGCCGTGGCTTCCTGCCGGTGCGCTACCCAGGCTCCGAACAAGGCAGCGACGGGATTCGGCTGGCTCGCGAAACCAGCTGGAGTGAAGCGGGTGAGACAGGTGTCATCGGTTTCGGCCAGAAGACCTGGATGACAGACACGGGAGATGTCGCCATGCTGGATGTGACAACGCTCACCCTGGACGCGGAGCATGGCTGAACACCGCCCGCCGCGCCGCCCGAATTCGCAACTGCTGCCGACGTTGCTGGACCGGCTGCGCGACGACGCGCCCCAGCGCCAGACGGAAAGCGCGGACGAATACACCGTCACGCGTGCCCAGATGCGCGAGATCATCCAACGCGACCTCACCTATCTGCTCAACACCACCAATCGCGAGGATGAAATCGATCGCAAGCGCTATCCCGCTGCTGCCGCATCGACCATCAACTACGGCGTGTCCCCGGTCGCCGGCAGTTATCTGGCCGAACACAAGTGGAGCGATATCGTCACCATCGTCAGGCGTGCGATCCTGGACTTCGAACCCCGGCTCATCCCCGGCTCGCTGGAAGTGAAGCCGCTACTGAAAGAAGATGCGCCACAACGCTATAACACCCTGGTGTTCGAGATCAAAGGCCTGATCCATATGAACCCGTATCCGATGGCGTTCACTGCCCAAAGCTCGCTCGACCTGGAAACCAGCCGGATGAGTGTCCAATCGATCCACGCCAGCTGACACCATGGATCCGCAACTGCTCGATTACTACAATCGCGAGCTCGTCTATATGCGCGAGCTGGCCGGGGAATTCGCCAAACAGCACCCGAAGGTCGCGAAACGGCTGGGCATGCAGGGCATCGAGGTGGCCGACCCCTACGTCGAGCGCCTGATCGAGGCGTTCTGCTTCCTGTCAGCGCGTACCGAGATCAAGCTGGACGCAGAGTTCCCACGCTTCACCCAGCGGCTGCTGGAGGTGATCTACCCCAACTATGTGGCGCCGACGCCATCGATTGCGGTCGCGCAGTTCCGACCCAGCCAGAACGAGGGCGATTTTGCGCATGGCGTGGAGGTTCCGCGCGGCACGGAGGTCAACGCGGCGGCGGCGCCTGGAGAGAAGACGGCCTGCCAGTTCAGGACCACGCAGCCGTTGACACTGTGGCCGGTTGAGATCACCGAAGCGCGGCTCACTGGCATTCCGCCCGATGTCAGGGGGCCGGAGCGCTATGTGCCCGCCCATGTGACAGTACAGGGTGCACTGCGGTTGCGCCTGCGCTGTACGCGAGGCGCGACCTTCGACCAGCTGCCCGGCCTGGACCACCTGCCGGTCTATCTGCGCGGCGATGACCTGATCGCCTCACAACTGTTCGAACTGTTGCACAGCGCCGGTGTGGCGACGCTGATCGGACACCCCGGGGCCATGAGCGAGCGCCCCTGCGCAGTGGCGCAGGATGCTGTCAGTTACGTGGGAATGGGACCGGGCGAAGGCGCGCTGCCTTTGCAGTGGAACAGCTTCCACGGGCACAACCTGTTGCATGAGTACTTCGCTTGCCCACAGCGCTTCTATTTCTTCGGCCTCAACAAGCTCGCTCAGGGCCTGAGCCGGATCCGCGGCAAGGAAGCCGAGATCGTCGTGCTGCTGTCAAAGCCGCCCCGGGATCTGACCAGCAAGGTCGACCGCGAACAGTTCGCGCTGTTTTGCACACCGGTGGTCAATCTGTTTCCAAAGCGCACCGATCGCATCGAGGTCACGCCGGGCCGCGCCGAGTTTCACCTGGTCGCCGACCGGCAGCATCCGCTTGACTACGAAATCCACACCGTCAGGCAGCTCTGCGCACAAAGGTCCGAGCACAGCGCAGGCATCGACTTCCAGCCGCTCTTTACCACCCTGAATAGTGATGAAGGCAACCACGGCCGCTACTTTTCCCTGCGGCGCGAGCGTCGGCTGATCTCTGAGCAGGCTCGCAAGTACGGCACACGCACGGCATACGTCGGCACCGAGCTGTTCGTGTCGCTGGTGGACCAGAACGAAGCTCCCTACCCGGACGCCTTGCGCTACCTGTCAGTGGAATCGCTGGTTACAAATCGCGATCTGCCCAATCTTGTACCGCGCAATGGCCGGCACGACCTGACCCCGGCAGCTTCCATCCCCGTGGACGGGATCGGCCTGATCCGCGCGCCGTCGGCACCACGGCCGCCCTATGCGGACGGAGAAATGGCCTGGCGCCTGATACGGCTGCTGGGCTTCAACTACTTGTCGCTGACCGACCTGGAGCATCGCTCAGGCGGCCAGGGCCTGCGTGACATGCTGCGGCTTTTCGTGGCGAACGACGACCTCGCGCACCAGGGGCAAATCCAGAGCCTGATCGGCGCGAACGTGAAGCCAGTCATGCGCCGGCTGCCAGGCAACGGGCCCTTGATCTACGGCCGCGGCATCCAGTGCCAGCTCACGGTGGACGAAGGCGGCTTCTCCGGCATCAGCCCATATCTGTTCGGCGTGGTGCTGGAGCATTTCCTGGCGCGCCACGTCTCGGTCAATGTCTTCACGCAAACCGAACTGCACTCCATGCAACGCGGCCTGGTGCATCGTTGGCCCGTGCGCATGGGCGGCCGCAGCGCCGTGTAGCCATGTTCAAAGGCAACGACGACAATGTGCCGCCCTCGCCGGCGGCGACGGCCGCGCCCGGAAACTATGCCGGCCAGGCGCCGTGGAAGCTGAGCTTCCTGGGGCTCCTGCGGCATCTGTCCGCCCGGCACCCTGACTTGCCCCCGATCGGGCAGGCAAGCCGGCCACGCGACGAGCCTTTCCGGGCTGGCCAGCAGGCCGCGCTCACCTTCGCGCCCCGGGAGATCGCGCAGGTGCAGCCGCTGGCCGGCCGGCTCAAGGTGCAATTGTTTGGCTTGGGCATGCTGGGGCCGAACGGGGCGCTGCCGATTCACCTGACGGAAGTTGTACGCGAGCGTAGCGAAGCACACCGGGACAACACCACCGCCGACTTCCTGGATCTTTTCCACCATCGCGCCTTCACGCAGTTCTACCGCGCGTGGGCAAGCGCCCAAGCCACCGCGGGCCTCGATCGGCGCGACGGCGAGGTGTTCTCCCGCTATGTCGGCTGGCTGGCGGGCAATGAAGCCGACGAAATCGCGCACAGCACCCTGCCGCCGCACGCCCGGCTCGCTGCGAGTGCGCACCAGGTGCGCGAAGCGCGCGATCCCGACGGCATCGCGGCCACGCTTTCTCACTTCTTTGGTGTGCCCGTCAGGCTTGAAGAGTATGTATTGCACTGGATCGCCGTCGATCCGGCCGAGCGCAGCCGCCTGGGACACCCGGGCGCCCCAGGCGTCATGGGGCAAGGCGCCATGCTTGGCGAAATGGTGCCGGACCGCCAACACAAGTTCCGCCTGGTGATCGGCCCGCTCGGGTTGCAGCAATACTTGAACTTCACGCCGAACGGCAGGGATCTTCCGACGCTCATCGAATGGGTGCGCGCCTTCGTCGGCTTCGAGTTCGTCTGGGAAGCCGAGCTGCAGGTGATCCCGGACTCGGCGCCGCCTGCCATCCTGGGCTCGCAGGAACGCCTGGGCTGGTCCACATGGCTGGGCGAACCGGATCGAAGCCGCGCCATCACCGGCATGGTGTTCGAGCCCGAACACTATGCAACACACTGACCATGAATGCCAAAGCCAAGGCCGTACCGGTGCCAAGACCCGACTTTCCCTTCCCGGAACTGCTGGAACCTGTCGCACCCGACAGGCCATGCGGTGACGACCTGGAGTACGACCCTGAGTTCGTCGTGCTGCTGGCCAAGGCGGCGCCGAAGCCCGACGCGCAGTACGGCAACTTCGTCAGCGAGCCCGAAGCCATCAACTGGGCGGATCTGGAGCGCGACTGCCGGCGCCTGCTGCTGCGCACGCGCGACATCCGCATCCTGGCGCTGCTGCTGCGCTGCCGTACCCGGCTAGGCCAGGCAAGCGGTCTGCGCGACGGACTCGCGGCCATGGCGCGGCTGCTGGCAAAATGGCCCGATGCCATCCATCCGCAGTTATGCGTCGATGGCGAAACCGATCCCGCGATGCGCGCCAATGCGCTCGCCGCGCTGACCGACCCGGAGGGGCTGATGCGGGACGTGCGGGAGTTGACGATCACAGGCAACGCGGCGCTCCGGCTGCAGATCCGGGATGTCGAGCGCTCGCTCGGCGTGCCGCGGCCCGCGGACGCCCTGGCGCCGGAATCGGTGCGGCAGCAAATGCAGGATCTGCGCCAGCAGAACAGCCCCGCCCTCACGGCACTCGACGAGGCCGCAGGCCAGGCAGCGGCCATTGACGGTTGGGCAAAAGCCAACCTCCGGCAGGACAGCCCCGACTTGAGCCCTCTGCTCAAGCTGCTTGGCATGATGACGAGCACTGTCGCGACCGCCCCGGCACCGCCGGTCGCTGCATCCACCGCCGCGCCAGTCGCTTCTCCTTCATGCGGCGATGCTGCCGGCGGTCTTTCCCCTGCCGCAACCGCCGTGCACTCAGGCGCCTGCAAACCGCGGGATCGCGATGCCGCCCTGGCCACCATCCGCACCGCGCGTCAATGGTTCGAGTTCCACGAACCCAGCAGCCCGGTGGCACTGCTGCTCAGGCAAGCCGAGCGGCTGACCGGCAAGCGCTTCGATGAAGTGTTCCAGGCGATCCCTGCGGATCTGGTGGAGCGCTGGGCGCAGGACACATAGCGGCAACCGGCCTGCAAGCTACTCCAGCATCGCCCGATGCCGCCCCAGCGCCTCGCGCACGATGTCCAGCAGCCCGCTCCCTGCCTCGGCATCCACATGCCCCAGCAAGGCCTTGCGCATGCGCGGCTCCCAAAACCGCTTGATATGCCCTGCAATATCAGAGACGGCCTCTTCCCGATCCGGCATGGCCTCGAAGAAGCTGCCGATCTGGTTGGCCATGGTGATGAGGTTGTCGATCTTCATGCCAGGCTCGCTTCGTGCTGCAGGCGTTGGGGATGGGCATAGACCACGTGCGCGCCGGCGCGCACGAAGCCGGCCAGGGTGATGCTGGCTTGTTCGGCAAGCCGCACGGCCAGCGCCGTCGGTGCGGACACTGCGGCGAGCACGCCGGCGCCGATGGCGGCGGTCTTCAGCACCATTTCATAGCTGGCGCGGCTGGTCACCAGCACCGCGCCGCTGGAGATGTCCTCGCCGCTGCTGGCGAGCGCGCCCGCCAGCTTGTCCAGCGCGTTGTGGCGGCCCACGTCTTCACGCACCAGTGATACATGGCCATCGGCACGCAGCCATGCGGCAGCGTGCGTCGCACCCGTGTGTTGCTGCAGTTCCTGCCGCAGTTGCAGTTGCACGAACGCGGCCTGGATCACGTCGGTATGGAAGCTGGCATCGCTGCGCACCGGTGCCGGCAGGCGCATCACCTGTTCCAGCGATTCGGTGCCGCACAGCCCGCAGCCGGTGCGCCCGGCCAGCGAGCGGCGGCGGTCCTTGAGCCGCATGAAGGCTTCCGATGCGATCTCCAGCTGCACGGCGATGCCGTGCTCGCGCGTGTCGATCTCGATGTCATAGACGTCGCTGGCACGGGTAACGATGCCTTCGCTCAGGCTGAAGCCGAGTGCGAAGTCCTCCAGGTCGGCCGGCGTCGCCAGCATCACCGCGTGCGAGATGCCGTTGTACACCAGCGCGACCGGCACTTCCTCGGCCACTTCATCGGGGCTCAGCATCAGCTCGCCGCGGCGCCAGCGGCTGACGGCGAAGGTGCTGTGAGTGGGCGGCTCGGCGTCTCCGGCCGCGGCCGGATGCACCTCCGGTGACTGCATGCAGCGCATCATGGTGCGGCCCTCCGCTCAGCGTACGGCCTGCGCCGGGTCGGCGCTGGCGGCTTCCAGCAGTTGCAGCTGCTGGGCGTTGAACTCCTGGTACTCCCGCTGCCACGCCGACGGCTGCGCCACCGGCAGCACCTGCACCGCGGTCACCTTGTACTCCGGGCAGTTGGTGGCCCAGTCGGAGTTGTCGGTGGTGATCACGTTGGCGCCGGATTCCGGGAAGTGGAAGGTGGTGTAGACCACGCCCGGCTGCATGCGCTCGCTGACGATCGCGCGCAGCACCGTGTCGCCGGCACGGCTCTGCACCCCGACCCAGTCGCCGTCCTTGATGCCGCGCTCCTCGGCATCGTGCGGATGGATCTCGAGCCGGTCCTCGGCATGCCAGTAGACGTTGTCGGTACGGCGCGTCTGCGCGCCGACGTTGTATTGCGACAGGATGCGGCCGGTGGTCAGGATCAGCGGGAAGGCGCGCGTGATCTTCTCGGTGGTGGGCACGTACTTGGTGATGATGAACTTGCCCTTGCCGCGCACGAAGGTGTCGATATGCATGGTCGGCGTGCCTTCCGGCGCGTCGGCGTTGCACGGCCACTGGATGCTGCCGAGCTGGTCCAGGCGCTTGTAGCTGACACCGGCGAAGGTCGGCGTCAGGCGCGCGATCTCGTCCATGATCTCCGACGGATGCTTGTAGTCCATCGGGTAGCCCAGCGCATTGGCCAGCAGGATGGTGGCTTCCCAGTCGGCATAGCGCGCCTTGGGCGGCATCACCTTGCGCACGCGCGAGATGCGGCGCTCGGCGTTGGTGAAGGTGCCGTCCTTTTCCAGGAAGGACGAGCCCGGCAGGAACACGTGCGCGTACTTGGCGGTCTCGTTCAGGAAGATGTCCTGCACCACGATGCATTCCATCGATGACAGCGCCTCGGACACGTGCTGCGTGTTCGGGTCGGACTGGACAATGTCCTCGCCCTGGCAGTAGAGGCCCTTGAAGCTGCCGGCCAGCGCGGCTTCAAACATATTGGGGATGCGCAGGCCCGGCTCGGGGCTGATCTCGACATTCCACGCGGCTTCGAACAGACCGCGCGTGGTCGAGTCCGACACGTGGCGATAGCCCGGCAGCTCATGCGGGAACGAACCGATGTCGCACGAGCCCTGCACATTGTTCTGCCCGCGCAGCGGGTTCACACCCACGCCTTCGCGGCCGATATTGCCGGTGGCCATGGCGAGGTTGGCAATGCCCATCACGGTGGTTGAGCCTTGCGCATGCTCGGTCACGCCCAGGCCGTAGTAGATCGCAGCGTTGCCGCCGGTGGCATACAGGCGTGCGGCACCGCGCAGCTGTTCCGCCGGAATGCCGGTCACGCTTTCCATCGCCTCCGGCGAGTTCTCCGGCAGCGAGACGAAATCGCGCCATTGCTGGAAGGCGCGGTCCTCGCAGCGCTCGGCGATGAAAGCTTCGTTGAGCAGGCCTTCGGTGACGATCACGTGGGCCAGCGAGGTCACCAGCGCCACGTTGGTGCCCGGGCGCAGTTGCAGGTGATAGTCGGCACGGATATGCGGGGAGTCGACCAGGTCGATGCGGCGCGGATCGACCACGATCAGCCTGGCGCCGGCGCGCAGGCGCTTCTTCATGCGCGACGCAAAGACCGGGTGGCCGTCGGTCGGGTTGGCACCGATCACCATGATCACGTCGGCCTTCTCCACCGACTTGAAGGTCTGCGTGCCGGCCGATTCGCCCAGGGTCTGCTTCAGGCCGTAGCCGGTCGGCGAATGGCACACGCGCGCGCAGGTGTCGACGTTGTTGTTGCCGAAGGCTGCGCGCACCAGCTTCTGCACCAGGTAGCCCTCTTCATTGGTGCAGCGCGACGACACGATGCCGCCGATGGAGTCCTTGCCGTGCTCGGCCTGGATACGCTTGAACTGCGACGCGGCATAGTCGATCGCCTCTTCCCACGACACCTCGCGCCACGGATCGGTGATCTTGGCGCGGATCATCGGCTTGAGGATGCGGTCCTTGTGCGTGGCGTAGCCCCAGGCAAAGCGGCCCTTGACGCAGGCGTGGCCTTCATTGGCCTTGCCGTCCTTGTACGGCACCATGCGCACCACTTCATTGCCCTTCATCTCGGCCTTGAACGAACAGCCCACGCCGCAATAGGCACAGGTGGTCACGGTGCTGTGCGAGGGCTGGCCGAACTTGATCACCGAGGTCTCGGTCAGCGTCGCGGTCGGGCACGCCTGCACGCAGGCGCCGCACGAGACGCAGTCCGATTCCATGAACGACTGGCTGGTTCCGGGCGAGACGCGGGAATCGAAGCCGCGGCCGCTGATGGTCAGGGCGAAGGTGCCCTGCGTTTCCTCGCAGGCGCGCACGCAGCGGTTGCAGACGATGCACTTGGAGGGGTCGTAGGTGAAGTAAGGATTGGATTCGTCCTTCTTCATCTGCGTGTGGGTCGCGATCGGCGCAGCTTCCGGGCCGCCGTCGTTGTAGCGCACTTCACGCAGGCCGACCACGCCGGCCATGTCCTGCAGCTCGCAGTTGCCGTTGGTCGGGCAGGTCAGGCAATCGAGCGGGTGGTCGGAGATATACAGCTCCATCACGCCGCGGCGCAGGTCGGCCAGCTTGTCGCTCTGGGTCTTGACCTTCATGCCGGCTTCGACCGGCGTGGTGCACGATGCCGGATAGCCGCGGCGCCCTTCGATCTCGACCAGGCACAGCCGGCACGAGCCGAAGGCTTCGAGGCTGTCGGTGGCGCACAGCTTGGGGACGGCGATCTGCGCTTCCATCGCGGCGCGCATCACCGAGGTGCCGGCGGGCACGGTGACGCTGACGCCATCGACCTCCAGGGTGACCAGTTCGGTGGATGGGCTGGCGGGCGTGCCGAAATCGATCTCGTTGCGGGCGTTCATGGCGGTTTGTCTCCCGTGTCTCTGCTGGACCTGGCTCAGGCGGCCTTGGCTGGGTTGGAGGCGAGGCCGAAGTCCTCGGGGAATTCATTCAGCGCGGACAGCACCGGGTACGGGGTCATGCCGCCCATCGCGCACAGCGAGCCGTTGAGCATGGTGTCGCACAGGTCGCGCACCAGGGCGACGTGCTTGACCGGCTGCTCGCCGGCGATGATGCGGTCCATCACTTCGACGCCGCGGGTCGAGCCGATCCGGCACGGGGTGCACTTGCCGCACGATTCGATCGCGCAGAACTCCATCGCGTAGCGGGCCTGCTTTGCCATGTCGACGGTTTCATCGAACACCACGATGCCGCCGTGGCCGACCACGCCGCCGAACGCGGCATAGGCTTCATAGTCCAGCGGCACGTCGAAGCGCGACTCGGGCAGGTAGGCGCCCAGCGGCCCGCCCACCTGCACCGCGCGGATGGCGCGGCCGCTGCGCGTGCCGCCGCCGTAGTCGACCAGCAGCTCGCGCAGCGTCACGCCGAACGCCTTTTCCACCAGTCCGCCCTGCTTGATGTTGCCGGCAAGCTGGAACGGCAGCGTGCCGCGCGAACGGCCCATGCCGTAGTCGCGGTAGTACTGCGCGCCGCGCGCCAGGATCACCGGCACGGTGGCCAGCGAGATCACGTTGTTGATCACCGTGGGCTTGCCGAACAGCCCCTGCAGCGCCGGCAGCGGCGGCTTGGCGCGCACCACGCCGCGCCGTCCTTCCAGGCTTTCCAGCAGCGCGGTTTCCTCGCCGCAGACATAGGCGCCGGCGCCCTTGCGCACTTCGAGGTGGAAGCGCTTGCCGCTGCCGCGGATGTCGTCGCCGAGCCAGCCGGCGGCGTTGGCGATACCAATCGCGCTTTCCAGCACGGCAATCGCGTGCGGGTATTCGGAACGGCAGTAGATGTAGCCCTGCTCCGCACCCACCGCAAGCGCGGCAATGGTCATGCCTTCGATCAGCATGAACGGGTCGTCTTCCATCACCATGCGATCGGAGAACGTGCCCGAGTCGCCCTCGTCGGCATTGCAGACGATGTACTTGACCGCGGACTGCGCGCCCAGCACGGTCTTCCACTTGATGCCGGTCGGGAACGCCGCGCCGCCGCGGCCGCGCAGGCCGGAGTCGGTGACCTCCTGCACGATCTCGGCGGGCTGCATCGCCAGCGCGCGCTCCAGGCCGGCAAAGCCCTCATGCGCGCGGTAGTCGTCCAGCGACAGCGGATCGGTGATGCCGACGCGGGCGAAGGTCAGGCGCTCCTGCTGCTTCAGGAAGGGGATCTCTTCGGTGACGCCCTGCGACAGCGCGTGCTCGCCGCCTTGCAGCAAGCCGGCGTCGAACAGCCCCGGCACGTCTGCGGCGCTGACCGGGCCATAGGCCACGCGGCCGGCTCCGGTCTGCACCTCGACCAGCGGCTCCAGCCAGAACATGCCGCGCGAGCCATTGCGCACAATGCGCACGTGCTCGTTGCGCGCCGCGGCTTCACGCGCGATGGCGCGGGCGACGTCGTCGGCGCCCAGTGCCAGCGCGGTGGAATCGCGCGGCACGAAGATGGTGGTGATCGTGATCATGCCTGTGCCTCCGCGGCTTCCGTGGTCTTTTCCGCGGACGACTCGCGCAGCGAGCGCACCAGCGCGTCGAAGCGCCTGGCATCGACATAGCCGTGCAGCTGCTCGCCGACCATCACGGCGGGGCCGCAGGCGCACTGGCCCAGGCAATAAACCGGCTCCAGCGTCACCTGCCCGTCCGCGGTGGTTTCATGAAAGCCACAGCCAAGTGCGCGCTGCGCATGCTCGGCCAGCGCTTCGGCGCCGACCGACTGGCAGGCTTCGGCGCGGCAGACCTGCACCACGTGGCGCCCGGCCGGCTGCTGGCGGAAATGGTGGTAGAAGGTGATCACGCCGTGCACCTCGGCGCGCGACAGGTTCAGCGCGCGGGCAATGACGGGCACGGCGGCGTCGGGGATATAGCCCTGTGTGTCCTGGATCTCATGCAGGATCGGCAGCAAGGCGCCCGGTATGTCCTGGCGCGCGGCCACGATGGCGGCGATGCGCGTGGCATCGGCGGATGCCGGTGCGTGGGGGGAAATTTCTGGCATAGCGTCTCCTGTGAGGCATTGCGCAGATCGGCAGCGCGGCCTCTTATATGCTATTTTTTTCCTATTTACGGGCTGTGACGTCGCCGTTTTTTCCCGTTTGAAGGACTATATGAGAGTGACAGCGGCCCTTCAATAAGCTATTTTCTACATATGATTCGCATCTCGATCCACCCGCACCTGCAGATCCGGGACGACGCCAGCCCCGGTGGCGAGGCCCTGGACGTGTCCCGCCTGGTGGCCCTGCTCGGCCATATCGAGGAATCCGGCAGCATCAGCCACTCGGCGCAGGCGGTATCGCTGTCCTACCGCTACGCCTGGGGCATCCTGCGCGATGCCGAGGCGCTGTTCGGCGGCCCGCTGATCGACAAGACCCGCGGGCGCGGCAGCGCGCTGACGCCGCTGGCGCAGCAGTTGGTGTGGGCCAGCAAGCGGATCGGCGCGCGGCTGTCGCCGACGCTGGACAGCCTGGCGTCCGAGCTGGAGATCGAGTTGAAGAAGCTGATGGACCAGCCCGAAGCCACGGCGCGGCTGCATGCCAGCCACGGCTTCGCGGTGGCGGCGCTGCGCGACTTCCTCGACGAGCAGCAGGTGCGGCACGACCTGAAGTACTGCGGCAGCGTCGAGGCCGTGGCGGCACTGGCCGAAGGCGCCTGCGATATCGCCGGCTTCCATGTGCCGGTGGGCGAGTTCGAGCACGGCATGTGGCGGCATTTCACCACCTGGCTCAAGCCGGACACCCACTGCCTGGTGCACCTGGCGGTGCGCAGCCAGGGACTGTTCGTGCGGCCGGACAACCCGCTTGGCATCCACACGCTGGAAGACCTGACCCGGCGCGAGGTGCGCTTCGTCAACCGCCAGGTGGGCTCGGGCACGCGCCTGCTGCTGGACCTGATGCTGGCCGCGCGCGGCATCGACACGGCCCGCATCGAGGGCTACAGCAACGGTGAATTCACCCACGCCGCGGTGGCCGCGTATATCGGCAGCGGCATGGCCGACGTGGGCTTTGGCGTGGAAACCGCGGCGCGGCGCTTCGGGCTGGCGTTCGTGCCGGTGATCAAGGAGCGCTACTTCTTTGCGATCGAGCGCGCCAAGCTGCGCAGCGCGGCACTGGCCGGCGCGGTGGACGCGCTTACCAGCGAAGCCTTCCGCCAGCGCGTCAATGCACTGCCCGGCTACGACGGCACGCTGACCGGCACCGTGCTGACGCTGGAAGAAGCGTTCCCGGATTACGCTGAGGCGCGCTAGCGCTCCAGCAACGAGAGGCGGTCAGGATGACCGGCCCATTGCTCATGGCCGGGGATCGGCCCTTTGGCCTTGAGCAACGGCAGCCAGTCAGCGCGCCGCGACAGTTCGGCATTGAGGGCAATGAAATGGCGCTGGTCCTCGGGCAGGTCATGCTCCGAGTAGATCGCGCCGACCGGGCACAGCGGCACGCACATCGAGCAATCGATGCACTGGTCGGGGTCGATGGCGAGGAAGTTGGGCCCTTCGTGGAAGCACGACATCGGGCAGACTTCGACGCAATCGGTATGGCGGCACTGGATGCAGGCATCCGTCACGACAAAGGTCATGGGGCAGTTGCGGTACGGCGGGTGATGACCGCGTGATGGTAACGCCCCGCCCGCGGGCGCGGGACGCGCCGCATTGTGCGACTCCTTCAAATCCGCTGAAGAGCCGCGCCCGGCCTGGCCCGGGCGCAGGCGCGTCAAGCGGTCTCGCGCATCAGTTCTTCCTTGCGCGCCGCCATGGCCTGTGCCACGTCGCGCAGGTTGACCTTTTCCTTGATCGCGTTCTTGAACAGCTCGCCCTCCTCTTCCTCGATATGGTGGGCAACGTATTCTGACAGCACCGTGTAGTTGGCCTCGAGCTTGTCGCCGGCCGGATCCTCCTCGATCGCAGCGATCAGGTCCTTCGCCACCTGGTGCTCGACCTCGGCTTCGTCCAGCAGGTCGTCGATCTCGTCGCTGACGCCGCGCAGCGCCGGATAGAAGATCTCCTCCTCGATGGTGGCGTGCACCGTGAGCTGGTGGCACACGTCCAGCGCGATCGCCTGCTTCTCGTCGCGATCTTCAGTGTCCTTGAACGCCTTGAACTGCTTCTTGACAGCGCGATGGTCGTCCATCAATGCGCCGAGGGCCTGGGCCTGGTCTGCGGGAATCTTCGACTTGTCCACGGCTTTCTCCTGGTGGGATTTGCCGGCGCTCCGGCTTTGCGCTGGGGAGAACGCAGATTCCGTGCCCGCCCCAGCGCAGGCAGCGCACCTGCCAGTCGTTGCAATTCCTGCGCGAAGCCTTGTAATTGTGCCCGCAGCGCCGCGTCGGTCGGACCAGGCTTGCCGCGGCTTCATTTGCCTGCATACCGTGCCTTGGGAGCCCCCTCACCTTTGCCCTGTGCGGGGCAAGCGCGGCATGAAATTTGCGGCGTGGCGCAGTAAGCCGAAACAGGAGTATCCCTGTCCGAAATGCAACCGATACCGGACGGCGCGTCCGCGCCGTTCATCACCACCATGCCGACCTCATTCCTCTACTCCAATTGTGCCGATGGCCAGCCGGCCATGATGGACGAATTACAAACCGCGCGCGAGGCCGGCTATGGCGTAGATGCGCGCCATGCCTTCTGGGAAGAAGAGCCCGCGTCAGTGCCCGCGCTGCAGCGCCCGCGCCTGCGCGCGCTGCAGCACCAGGTGCAGCCGGCCGACTCGGTCGTGTCACTGCGGCTGTGCAGCCTGGGCTGGAGCGTGCCCGAGGTGCTGGCCACCATCCGGCGCTTCCGCCTGCTGGGGGTGGCGTTGTATTGCGTGCAGCTGTCCCGTGACGACCTGGCCAACACCACGCCGCCGGAGGCGGTCGAGGTGCTGCGTGCGGTCGCCGCGCTGGAAGGCGCCGCCCGCAGCGTGCGCGTGCGCGAGAGCCTGGCCGCGGCCAAGGCCATGGGACGTCAGGTGGGCCGCCCGCCCAAGCACACGCCTGAACAGCGCCATGCGATCCTGAACGCGCTGGCCGCGGGCAATTCAGTGAGCGAGACCGCGCGGCGCTTCAGCACTTCACGCCAGACCGTGCTGCGCATCCGCGCCGCCGAGCCAGGCGCCCAGCCCCATGCGGCATCCGCGGCCATGGCCGACGCTGAAGAATCGGCGACCGAAGCTGCCACCGGATGAGACCGACAGCAGCACAGCGCGCCGTGCCCCCATGCCCGAGCACAGGAAGCTGCCCGTCAGCCGCGATGAACTGAACCAATGCCGGCGTTGCCCGTTGTGGCGCAATGCCACCCAGGGCGTGCCCGGCGCCGGCGCCGCCCATGCGCGCATCATGCTGGTTGGCGAGCAACCGGGGGCGCAGGAAGACCTGCAGGGCTCCCCCTTCGTCGGCCCGGCCGGGCACCTCCTGGACGAAGCACTGGCCAGCGCGGGGCTGGACCGCGACAAGCTCT
Source organism: Cupriavidus sp. FW305-27 (assembly GCF_058787995.1). Lineage (NCBI taxonomy): Bacteria > Pseudomonadati > Pseudomonadota > Betaproteobacteria > Burkholderiales > Burkholderiaceae > Cupriavidus > Cupriavidus sp. FW305-27. Next base: position 11,518 of record NZ_JBYTAG010000054.1, on the reverse strand, counting down.
TCATGACCAATGCGGTCAAGCACTTCAAGTTCGAATGGCGCGGCAAGCGCCGGCTGCACAAGTCGCCGGCACAGCAGGAGATCGAGGCCTGCAGCCTGTGGCTGGAGCGCGAACTGGAGAAGGTCGGGCCCAGGGTCGTGGTCGCGCTTGGCGCCACCGCGGCTCGTGCGGTGCTGGGCCGCAAGAGCGTGTCCCTGGCTGGAATGATGGAGACGCCAGTCGAGCACGAGGGACGGCTTGTCATCGCCACCTACCACCCGTCGTTCGCCTTGCGCCAGCGCACCGACGAGGCGCGAGCCGCCACCTTCGACCGCATCGTGCGCAGCCTGCGCGCCGCCGCGCGGCTGGCGCGCGGCGGCGCGGAAGGCTGAAGCATCAGGCCACTCCCTGAAGGGAGAAGATTCCATCGGCCGGCAGGATACCGTCACGACAAAGTACCGAAGTCTTGCAAGTTCTCGATACCGAAATGTTATCGAGTCGCGAGAAAAATGGTAATGGATTAATCGCTGGGCGCTTCTTAAAGTTGCACGGACAGAAGGCGATCGCCCTCTCGTTCTCCCAACTTCATTGCACCAAGGAATCAGCATGGATCCCACTCCTCAGGAAATGGAAGCCACCCGCATCGCGCGCTGGGGCAAGGTCAAACCTTACGGTGAGACCTTCATCGAAAGCCGCCTGCCCGGCATGAAGAAGAACATCTACAAGATCATGAACCGCGGCGTGCTCGAGAACAAAGGCGTCGAGCCGGCGATTCCGGGTAACCACCGCTTCGGCGTGACCTTTATCGAAATCCCGGTCGGGCAAGGCGCCAGCCTGCACGCGCACAAGACCGAGGAAGTGTTCTGCCCGTTGAATGGCCAGATGGAAGTCATCTGGGGCGAGAAGGGCCAGTACTCGCTGATGCTGAACCAGTGGGATGTGATCTCCTGCCCGATCGGCGTGATGAGAGGGTTCCGCAACCCTAACGACCACGCCCTGGTCGTGTACTCGGTGGTCGGCGGCACCGACGAGGAGTGCGGCCGCATTGCCTGGCACCCGGACGTAGTGAAGGCAGCCGAGGCCACCGGTCTCGTCTACGGCAAGGACGGCTACATCACGGAAACGGAAGCGGACAAGGCGGAACACCGCGCCGCAGACTGAAGACGGCCGCCGGGTCGCTCAGGGTGCTAGCGCCCAGTAGCCTTCGGCGCTAGCCCGGGCTGCCGCAGATTCCGACCTTGGCCGAGTCCGGCTTTGCGGGCTATCGTTCCGAGACCATACAGGCGCTGTTTGCTCCGGCAGGCGCACCCGAGCCGCCACCTGTACGTCCGTCGCATCCTGCCGAGCAGCGAAGTGCGGCAACAGTCGCGCGATCTCGGCTTCGAGGCCGTGGCTGTGCCAGCCCACAGAACTCGCTGCCCGGGTCGCGGAAAATGTCCCGCTCCGGGCCGAAGTCGCGAACAAGGCACGTATCCAGAGCGACTGAGACCGGGCGCCAATGTCCGTCTCCTCGCCAGGCAACATCCACTCTTTCAATCATCAGGAGCCGACCATCATGACATCTGCCTCCGCAGAAAGCGCGCTCGCGCCATCCGCATCGAACGCGCAATCGATTCCAGCCACCCCCGAGGCACTGCTGAAGGCCGTGCTCAAAGCGAATTCCGGGACACACGACCCGCGCACCAGGACCATTCTTGATGCGCTTATCCGGCATGCGCACGCCTTCGCGTCAGAGGTCCAACTGACCTATGAGGAACTCCACCATGGCCTGGACTTCATGGTCCGCATCGGCCAGGCCACCGGACCGAAAAAACACGAGGGCATCTTGCTGGCGGATATTCTCGGGCTTGCCACGCTGGTGCTTCTGATGGATGCCAAGGCCGTGCTTGCAGCCGGCGGCACCGAGCCCGCGCTGATCGGCCCGTTCTGGCGTGCGAACCAGCCGGTTCGCGCCAACGGCGCGCACATCGCAACCCCGGACACCACGGGCGATCCGCTGTTCGTGCAGGGACGCGTCGTGTCGATCGACGGCACGCCGATCGCCGGCGCGCGCGTCGAGACATGGCAGGCAGCGCCAAGCGGCCTGTACGAGAACCAGGACGAACACCAGGAGGACATGAACCTGCGTGGCGCGTTCGAGACCGATGCCGACGGGCGCTTCTGGTTCGAGAGCGTGCGGCCCTCAGGCTATGGCGTCCCGATCGACGGCCCCTGCGGCGACCTCCTGGCCCTGCAGAACCGCGACCACATGCGCCCGGCCCATCTTCACTTCATCGCCATCGCACCAGGGCACAAGGTACTGACCACGCAGATCTTCGATGCCCTGGATCCCTTTGCCTTCAGCGACGCGGCGTTTGGCGCCGTCGGCTCGCTGCTGCGCGATTTTGAGCCGGTCGATGGCGGCGGCTTCCGTCTCGATGTCGAACTGAAACTCGAACCGGGGGAGACGCGCCTGCCCAAGCCGCCCTTGCCCTGAACCTCTTTCGACTCACGGAGATGTTGAACCTGCCCGCCCGGCGCCCTGCAACTTGGCGCCGAAGCCGCGGACCCTGACGTGCTCGCTCCGTAGTTCATTCAGGTCACGCGACCGCCAGCATTGGATGTCCACGCAATCGTGGCAGTGCTGGCGGTCGCCAGTCCGGCGCCATGCGCGGACGCGGCGATCCGGCCGGGCTTGTTCTTCCGGCGTCATGACCAAACGGCATCGCTCGATGCCGCTTGGCAAGAACCCCTGCCGACTCAGGGCACCAGCACGAAACGCTGGCGCGCGCCCCTGGCCTGCGCGGCCCACACTTGCCCGACATCCTCCAGCGGCGCGGAGACGATATCGATTTCCATGCGCCCTGCCGCGGTATGCCGGCATAGCTCGGCATAGGCCTGCGCCTGGACCGCGACGGGCGCATGGTAGTAGGCAAAGCCCATGATGTCGAAACACGCCTTGCGCGCCGCGGCGCCGGCAAAGGCAATGGTGGGCGCCACCGTGGTGCCGATATGGACCAGCCGCCCGCCGTGGCCAAGCGCCAGCAGCGCGGCCTCTGCCGGCGCGCCGCACAGGTAATCCAGCACGATGTCGACGTTGCCGTCGGCCGCGTTGCGATAGGCATCCAGCAAGTCGCCGGGCTGGTCGAGCGGCACCACCGCATCCGCGCCAAGCCGGCGTGCGCGCTGCAGCGCCTGCACATTGCGCCCTGCCGCGATCACGCGGCCGGCACCCAGCAGCTTTGCCGCGGCCACCGCCAGCAATCCCGAGATACCGGTCGCGCCGAGCACGAGCACGGTCTCGCCCGGCTGCATGCGCGCCCGCCACGACAGCGGCAGCCATGCCGCCAGGCCGGCGTTGCCGAGCGCGGCGGCGCGCTCGTCATCGATGCCGTCCGGCACCGGGAAGGTCAGCGCCGGATCCACCAGCGCGCGCTGCGCCATCGAGCCGAACGGCGCGACCGGTGCGTTGACGTTGAAGTAGACCCGTTGTCCATCCGCAAGCCGCCCCACGCCCTCGCGCCCGACGACAAAGCTGCCCGCCGCCGGCTTGATGTAATGCCGGCCCTCGGCAATGGCCATATCCAGCCGTGACAGCGCCGCGGCGCCTACGTCAACTACCACCTGCCCGCCCGCCGGGGTGGGATCGTCAAACTCCTGGTACACCGGCGCCCTGCCGGCGAGCGAAACCGCTCCTTTCATGTGCTTCTCCTTGTCCTTGATGTCCTTCTGGTCCGGGTCGATCTGCGACTTGGCATCGCCTAGTCAGCAGATTACAATGCAATCGATTGCACAACAAACGCGAAGCTGGCCGGCATCGAGGCCGATTCTAGGAATGGCCGCAGCCCGGCGTCCAATCCACTTTTTGGCGGCATCCCGATAACCAGAAGGTATGGCAAGCAGCCTGCCGCACATGGCACGACAGCGATGAGCAAACCCACCATCAAGCAGATCGCCGAGGCATTGGACGTCCATCCTTCGACCGTGTCGCGCGTGCTCAACCCCGAGACCCGCCACCGCATCGGCGACGAACTGGTGGCGCGCGTGCTCAAGGCGGCACAGGACCTGCACTACTCGCCCAACCGCATCGCGGCGGCACTGCGCACGCGGCGCTCAGGCACCATCGGCGTGGTGGTGCCTGACATCGGCAGCCCGGTGTTCCCGCCGATCGTACTGGGCATCGAGAACGCCCTGTCCCGGCATCGCTATATTCCGATCGTGGCCAATGCCGGCGGCGACAAGGCGCGCCAGACCTTTATCGTCGACCAGCTGCTGGCGCGCCAGGTGGACGGCCTGATCCTGGCCACCGCCGAGCGCAACGACCCCGTGGTGGCGCACTGCCTGGCGCAGGGCGTGCCCATTGTGATGGTCAACCGCAGCGACGATGCGGGGCGCGTGTCGAGCGTGGTCGGCGACAGCCGCCAGGCGATGGCGCTGGCAGTCGGCCACCTGCATGCGCTGGGCCACCGCCGCATCGGGCATGTTGCCGGGCCATCCAGCCTGTCGACCGGGCATGAACGCGAGGCGGGCTTCCTGCAGGCAGTGGCTGACCTGGGCCTGTCCGCGTCCCAATGCCCGGTGGAGCGTGCGCCGGCTTATACGGAAGACGCCGGCCAGGCCGCGTGCGCGCAGCTGCTGTCGCGGCGGCAGCGCATCACCGCGGTCGTGGCCGCCAATGATTTCCTTGCGCTCGGCTGCTATGCGGCCGTGCGCGCGGCGGGCGGCAGCTGTCCGTCGGACCTGTCCGTGGTCGGTCACAACGACATGCTGCTGATGCACGCGGTGTCGCCGGCACTGACCACCATCCGCGTGCCGTTCTACGAGATGGGCACGCGCGCGGCGGCGCTGATGCTGGGCGCGCTCGACGGCAGCATCGCCACCACGGCGCGGACCCTGCTGACTCCCGAGCTGGTGGTGCGGGCATCAACCCGGCCCCTGTAAGGCGGCCGCCATATGGCTCCGCTTCTTTGTGCCTTATCGTGCAATCGATTGCACGATAAGGCACCTACCCTGAGGCATGACGATGGATCTCCGACAGCTTCGCTATTTCAAGGTGCTGGCCACGCTGCAGCACTTCGGCCGCGCCTCGGCTGCGCTGCACATCGCGCAGCCCGCGCTGAGCCGGCAGATCCGGCTGCTCGAGGAAGAGCTGGGCGTGCGGCTGCTGGAACGCCATGTGCGCGGCGCCACGCCCACGCCGGAAGGCCTGGTGTTGCTGGACCGCGCGTCCTTCCTGCTGCGCTATGCCGACCAGGTCAAGGTCGACATCGCCGACCTGGCGGCCTCGCCGCGCGGGCTGGTGGCGCTGGGACTGACCCCGGCGCTGGCGCCGCTGCTGTTCATCCCGCTGGCCGAGGCGCTGCGCCAGCGCTATCCGGAAATCCGGCTGCGACTGGTCGAGAACTTTGCGCCCGCGCTACAGGATGCGTTGCTGCAAGGCACGCTCGACGTCGGGCTGCTGAGCGGGCCGGTGTCGAGCCCCGGGGTCTCGGTAGTGCCGCTGGTTGCCGAAAGCCTGTGCGCGATCGGCCCCTGGGGCGCTGCGTCGCTGGGGGATGGGCCTGTGGACATTGAACAGCTGCAGGGCCTGCCTCTGATCCTGACTGGGGTGTCCAAGTCAGGCGTGCGCCTGGCGCTGGAAGCGCTGGCGGCGCGCCAGCGGGTGGAGCTGCAAGTCACGATGGAGGTCGAATCAATCGAGGTGGCCAGGCGCCTGGTGGTGCGCGGGTTCGGCTGGACCGTGCACTTTGCCGCGGCGATACGCGACGAGCTGCAGGCGCAGCGTCTGCAGGCCTTGCCGATTCGTGGGCTGGAGTTGCATCGGATGATCGGCTATGCGGCCGCGCGGCCGCCGTCGCGGGCGACGCTGGCTGTGATGGAAACGCTCAGGGATGTTGCCAGGGAATTGGCGGTTGATGGGAACTGGCCTAATAGTCGGTTGTTGGGGGAGGTTTTGGATAGTTAGCGGACGCGCTTGGCGGGCGCGGCTGTTGGGCAGTCCACCTCGTCATGCAGCCGCGCTACGGCGCTTGTATTTTGGGGGAACCCGTGGCCACCACGCCATTGTGGTCGGTCATATCGCCCGTTTGGGTGGGCGGCGCGTTGACTCGAAAACGCACGCCTTCCAGTAGCTTGTCCCAAAGGACAATGGCTTCCTCGTCGCTCAGCGATGCCTTGTCCGCAGCGACGACCTCTGTTCGCATATTCGCGTGGATCCAAGCTGGGTGCAGCGTAGAACGTTCCCTACTAAAGTATTGGGCACCACTCCCGAGATTAGCTTCCGCCGGGACCTCCATCGCATAGCGCCCAAAGCAAACCTGCTTGGTCTTGGCAAAGAGGGTCTGCAAGCGCGGTGACATCGCTACGGATTCCAACTTTCCGTTCTCCGGCGCGGCATACGATTGGCCGCCCACCATCAGCAGGGCAGTCATGCTGATGATGGCCAAGGCGCGGTGGATCATTGCTCCTCCCATGTTGTAGTGCTTGTGCGATCTGTCATGTCACCGACCGTGATGATGCGGCGGGGGCTCATGTGCTGGCCTCGCCCATCCACGTCCAGACAACCAGCGCTTCGTCGGACGGCAAAAGCCCGAAGCGGATCATCGGCATCCCTTTTTGCCGCAGGATGCCGGACTTGCTGGCCACCCAATCCGCCTGAGGGTGTTCGGGCGGAAGCGAGGCGCGCCAGATGCCGGACAGCGGGGTGGTTTCGCCCGACCGAACCGTGACCGGATCACCGGTCTGCGTCGGCGGTGCGTTCACGCGGAAACGCACACCATCCAGCAGCCTGTCCCAGAGGGCTACAGCTTCTTCGTCCGTCAGCGATGCCTGATCCGCAGCGCCGATGCGATTGGCCGCCACCTTGGTGTACATCTTGGCGCCGATCACTGCCGGATGCAGCGTCGTTCGCTCCCTGCCAACAGCTTCCCACTCGAAGTCATGTGTGCCATCCGCACGGCGGACCAGCGATTCTTCCCCTTGCCAGACGCCGACCGTGCGCTTGCCCTCGCGCAGGGTCGTCAATTTCGGGTAGCGGCTACCCAGGTACTTCCTTTGCTCGGCAATCGAAGTCAGCAGACCAGGTTCGCCGTCCACGCTGGCCAGCTTGTTGGAGTCCACGGAAAAGCTCACATCGGGCAGGCTGGGCAGCCGAATGCCTGCGCCAAAGATTTCCTGATAGCTGCCGGACGCGTCCGCGACGAAGCCGTGGTCGATGCAGACGCCGGGGGCCGTGGGGATTTCTGCGTTGTCGCGTGCACGCAGCGCTCGAATCAGTTCGGGGTTCTTTCGTCCGCCCGACCACTCATACAGATGCGGCCCTGCCGTGACAAAGGTGTAGGTCCCTTCGGCCCCATATTGCTTGGCGACATCGCTTGGGAACCAGCGAACTTGTACACTGTGTTCCGTTGGCCCCCGCCCGAAGTAAGTGATTTCAGCCGTCTTGTCTTTTGCGAGTTGCGCCGCGCGATATGTTTCCGCCATTTCCATCAGCCTGCCTGCCGCGCCGACATGGGTCACAATTTCGCCGGGGAAATCCTGGAAGCCCCACAGTAGTTTGGCTTCCGCCGGGACTTCCATCACATAGCGGCCAAAGCACACTGGTTTGGTCTTGGCGAAGAGAGTCTGCAAGCGCGGCGACAGTGCAACGGGTTCCGACATCTTGTTCTCCGGATACGCAAACGATTGGCAACCCGCGAGCAGCAGGCCAGCCAAGATCGTGGTGAAGCCGCAGCGGGTCATATGCCCCACCATGGCGCAGTGTTGGCAATCTTGATGATCGAATACAGCGCGCTCGCCAGCACCTGGTCATTCTGATAGCTGCCCTGATGCTCGTAGCCGGTTTGCCGGAATAGCGTACCGCGCACGGCTTCGGCGGACGCCTTGGCAGGCACCGTCTGGTCCCCGGCATCTGTCGGCGGCTCCAGGCGCAGGGTGAGCGTCTGATTGCCTCTGGTGCGCACCACGATGCGGCCCTCGGCATCCTCGCTCTCGATGGTCCACGTGAGTGGGTCGCCATGCGGTGCCAGATCGGCAGTGTCCGCCCGCCAGGTCACGCTGCCGTAGCATTTCTGCGAACTGTCCTCGCCGTAGCTCGCATAGGTCGTGGGGTGATACAGGTCCTTGATCTTCTTGTGGAATTTCTGCGCTTCGGCGATTTTCCACTTAGCGGCCGTATCTGCATCCATATCGACGTAAGGCTTGTTAGCCGGATTGATCCAATCCGGATTCAGCAGCCGCCACCAGCACTTCGGATTGCGCGTGTAGATGTCGTAGACCGGATCGCCCACCGCCATCGGCGGCGCCGGCTTGTCCACGCCCAGCTTCTGATGCAAGTCCAGATCGCTCAGATACGCCTTCAGCGGTGCATCCGATGCAATCGGCAGCGCCATGGCCTGTCGGTAGTCGCCGGTCTGCAGACGCAACCATCCTCGCGGATAGGAGGCGGTCGGCAGCAGCTCCAGCGGCCCCGAGGCATTGGCAAATACCGCCGTCACTTCCTTGCCTGTTCTGCCCATGACATTGCGGGCAATGTTCCCAACCAGATTGTCCTGCACGTCGGACCCTGTGCGCACGCGCTTGTAGGCCGCCCCGGCGCCGAGCGCAGGCTGGACGCTATGGTAGACGCCGAGAATCTTGTCCTGCGCGTTGCCGTAGTCCGGATGCAGCAGGGCGCGGGCCACCAGGCCACCCATCGAGTGCGTGACGACGATCACCTTTTTGCACTGCCGCCCGTTGGCCTTGTACATCCCGATGATTTCGTCGATGCGCCTGGCCAGCTTCTTTGCGGACGTGCCATTGCTTTCCAGCCAGTTGTAGCCCATCGCGTAGACCGGATACCAGCAGTTCGCCACGCGCAGGACATCGGCCTCGGTCAGCGCATCGCCGGCGCCGCCCCAATAGGCGGGGTTGACGCCCAGCACTTCCACCTTCTTGCCCTTCTTCCAGGCCGGCGAGAGCTCCCCGGCCACCAGCATGTCGTTCAGGTGAGCCTCCATCAGCTTGATCACCTCGCCGTAGGTCTCGAACATGACTTCGCTCCAGCCGCGCCAGCGGGCCTTCTGCGCGGCGGTGGCCTCGTGCTTGCCACGCTTGGCCTTCCACTGCTCGGCGGCAGGCGGCAACGGCGCGCTCATCAGCAAGCCGATGTCGGGCAGCCCATCGGGGACGTTGGCGTGCCGCTTGTCGGAATTGACCGTTTCCTCGCCGGTCATGTCGAACTTTCCGGCGTCCTCGGTGATCTCGTAACGGTCCACTTCGGTTTCATCGGGATCGAAGTTCATTTGCCGGCGACCCGGAGAGTCGTTGCGGCGGGCAAGCGTGTCCCCAGTGTCATCCGGCCGCCAGGCAATGTTGTCGTCGCGCTTGAGATCTTCCTGCCGCTTCCGGCTCATGCGAAGGTGGCTCCCCATGATGCCCGGCAGGAAGATGACCGGAATCACCTTGTCAGGCGGCACCGGCAGACTGGCGCGGCGCGTGTCGGTCGAAGGTGTGAGTGCAACGACGGCTCCGGCGTGTCCGCCGATCTCTTCGCCGGTTTTCAGATGGATGCGATCAGTGGCCACTTGCGGACTCCAGAATCTGAATCATGATGTTTTCAGCGCCCTGGCTTTGCTGGAACTTGGTCAGCCCATCGGGGCCGGTGAGGCCCTCGATCACGTTGCCGTCGGATTGCGTCAGCCGGAATTTCCAGTTCCTGGCGGGCGAGCCGTCGGGCAGATGCAAGTACACCTCCTGATCGAAATCGCTCTGTGGTAGCGCCAGGGCGCTGGGGTTCATGCCATCCGGGCCATCGACACTGAAATCGGTCGCGTGAATCTGCCTTACCCCGCCCATGCCCTCGACGATCTGCGAGGGAGTCACGCGCATATAGGTCTGCCCGACCTTGAACAGAATGCCCTGGTCGGCCTCGAAAACGATGTCGCCAAGCGCGCGGAAATGAATGTTGCGTTTGGCGGTGCCCTTGATGTCGCCATCCTGCGCTTCGAGCGCAATGTGGTCCGTGGCGGCCACCAGCCGTATGCCGAGGCTGTGCGCGAACAGCGCAATCCGTCGCGCCGCGCTGGCAAAGATGCCGCCGCTGCTGACGATGGATGCATGCTTGCCAGTCGTGACAGCCAGATGCTCGCCGCTGTGCAATTGGGTGGATTTGGCGGTCGTCGCGGCCAATCCTGCTGCCGACGCAAGGACGAGATGAGGCGCGGTCAACTCGCCATTGACCTCGCCCGAACCGCGGATTTCTTCATCTTGGGCCTTGAGCGCCTTGGCGACGTCCTGCTGTTCCTCATCCTGCGCGTGATGGTGCTGCGCGAGCTGGCCCATGGTGTCGTGGGCATGCTGGGCCTGCTGCAGCCGGTCAACCGTCTCGCCCATGTCCTTATGGTGCGCCCTGGCATCGGGTCGGGGCTCGGTGCTGATCAGCAGGCCATCGCCGCCGCGCACGGCACCGTGCCCATCGGTGCGCAATTCGAAGCCGTTGCCCCGATGATCCTGGCGACCCCGGTTGTCCTCGATGCGGCTCAGGTAGCCCAGGCTCAGTTGCGAGCGCTGGTAGTCCGAGGACAGCTGGGACTGGATTTGCCCCTTGGTATCGTCGAACACCAGATGACCGCTGCTGGAGCCGTCATGCTCACGGCTGCGAATGCCGGTCAGCGCATGCTGATGCGGTAGCTGCCACGGCGGCATGTTGAGGCTGTTCGGCACCGCGCCCATCACGATGGGCTTGTCCGGATCACCGCCGTCCAGGAACATCACCAGCACTTCGCTGCCGATGCGCGGGATGCTGACCTGGCCGTACTGCGAACCCGCCCATGGCGTCGCCACGCGTACCCAGCAGGACATCCTGTTGAAGCGGTCCCACGGAAACTGCACGCGCACGCGCCCGAAGCGGTCGGGCCATACGATATGGCCTTCGGGGCCAACTACCGTCGCGCTTTGCGGGCCAGTGACCACTGGCCACGGGATGCTCAGTGCCGGACGGAAGACCTCATGGGTGGGGTGACACTCGAATTCCACCCGGCAGTGCCACCGCTGGCCTTCACCAGAGGCTTCGGCCACGTCTTCCAGCCTGAGGCTGGTGTTGAGCACCACGTATTCGCGGTTGGCGGCGTGCTGGGGGTGTCCCTTGACGTGCATGGTGCAGCCGGGCACCACGGCACGCAGGTTGCCGGCGCCAAAGCAGCGCAGGCCGCGCGAACGGATCTCCTCCATGCGGATGCGGGCGATCATGTCGCCTTCGTCCCACGGGCGGTTGTCCGTGGCGGGCTGGGCGTGCTCGCTGGGGAAGTCGTACACCTCCTGATGCAGCGCGCCAGTGTTCAGGCCCGTGTCCCGCGGGTCCGAACTGCTGGCGCTCAGGTTGCCGCGTGGCTGGGTGAAGCTGTAGGCATTGGTCGTGTACTTGCCTGCGACCACGGCATCGACAACCGAGAAGGCATCGAGGTGTTCCTGATCGACCCGGGCGCCAGGCGGATGGATTTCCAGCGCCTGGTACGCCTCGCTCGGCATGCTGAAATAGCCACCGACGTGATCGACCAGAACCAGGCGGTGCTTGCCGTCAGAA
>NZ_JBYTAG010000053.1:0-53852 GCF_058787995.1 Cupriavidus sp. FW305-27 | reverse complement strand
GGGTGGGGCGACCTTGACGAGGATCATGGCCGTCTCGGGAATGAGAAAGGTCTGCAGTGCTGGGTGCGGTGGCACGCGGGGCGCACCATGCAAAAAGCCCGCCGGGGTGCGGCGGGCGTCGGGGTGTGGCTGATCTGGCCGTCAGGCCATGTGCCGGTGTCAGGCGGCGGGCTTGGCGTTGTCGAGCGAGAACGGCGACAGCAGGCGCACCATCTGGGCGAACGCCTTGGGATTGCCGGCCAGCACTTCGCCCTGTTCCATCTGGCGCGGCTCGCCGGCGTAGTTGCCGACCAGGCCGCCCGATTCGGTGATCAGCAGCATGCCTGCAGCCATGTCCCACGGCTGCAGGCCGCGCTCGAAGAAGCCGTCCAGGCGGCCGCAGGCCACATAGGCCAGGTCCAGCGCGGCGGCGCCCGGGCGGCGCAGGCCGGCGCAGTTGCGGGTCATCAGCGCGAACAATTCCATGTATTCGTCCAGGCCTTCCAGGTCGCGGAACGGGAAGCCGGTGCCGATCAGGCAGTCGGCCAGCTTGTCGCGGCGCGTAACGCGGATGCGGCGGTTGTTCAGGAAGGCGCCGGCGCCCTTGCTGGCGGTGAAGAGCTCGTCGCGGGTCGGGTCGTAGACCACGGCCTGCACGGGCGTGCCGCGGTGCAGCTGGGCGATCGAGACCGCGTATTGCGGGAAGCCGTGGATAAAGTTGGTGGTGCCGTCCAGCGGGTCGATGACCCAGGTGTACTCGTGGGAGTCTTCACCCTCGGCCCAGGACTGGCCGGATTCTTCCGCTAGAATGCCGTGTTCCGGGTAGGCCGTGCGCAGGATCTCGATCACCGCGGCTTCGGCGGCGCGGTCCACCTCGGTGACAAAATCGTTGTGTTGCTTGCGCGAGACGCGCACCAGATCGACGTCGAGCGACGCGCGGTTGATGATGGATCCCGCCTTGCGGGCCGCCTTGATGGCGATATTGAGCATCGGATGCATGAATCTCTCCAGGCCGGCCACGACGACGCGGCGGGGCGCAAAAGCGCCGCACGCCCGCTCATGGGCAGCTGACAACACAACGGATTGTAGAAGAACGTCGGGCGTCGCCGGTTCTGCTGCAAATGTGCCGCGAGAGTCTCGCGAGCAAGCAAAAACCTGGCGCCGCGCCAAAGAAGAACCCCGAATTGTATATGAACCCGGCAATTGATACGAGCCAGCCCGCTGCCGATGGCAACAGCGGTGATACCGGCGGCAACGCTTTTGGCCGCGTGCGCTTCGTGCTGGTCGAAACCAGCCACCCGGGCAACGTGGGCTCGGTGGCGCGCGCGATCAAGACCATGGGCTTTGGCAGCCTGGTGCTGGTCTCGCCACGCGAGCCGGATGTGCTGCGGCACTCCGACGCCGTCGCCATGGCCAGCGGCGCCGACGATGTGCTGGCAGGCGCGCTCATCGTCGATCAGGTCGACGCGGCGCTGGCCGGCGCCGCGCTGACCGTGGCGATGACCGCGCGCCACCGCGAATTCGGCCCGCCGCGGCTGCTGCCGCGCGCTGCAGCGGAACGTGCGCGCCAGACGCTGTCCGGCAGCGGCGGCGTTGCCTTCGTGTTCGGCAACGAGCGCTATGGCCTGCCCAATGAAGTGGTCGAGCGCTGCAACGCAGTCACCCATATTCCCGCCAACCCCGCCTATACCTCGCTCAACCTGGCGCAGGCAGTGCAGCTCATCGCCTACGAGATGCGGCTGGCGCTGCTGGAGGCGGCCCCGGACGCCGGCGCCAATATCGGCTATGCTGGTGAGCCGGCCACGGCCGAGCAGGTCGAGGCCATGTTCGGCCATCTGCAGACGGGCCTGGAGGCAATCGGTTTTCTCGATCCGTCCAACCCGCGCAGGCTGATGACCCGGCTGCGCCGGCTGCTGGCACGCAGCGGCCTGGAGCGCGAGGAAGTGAATATCCTGCGCGGCATCGCCAAGCATATGCTGATCGCCGCGCAGAACCAGCCGGGCCCGCACAAGGACCGGTGACAGGAGCAAGGACAGTGGCAGCAAACCGGAGCGATTCGATGCAGGGCGAGGCAGGCACGCGCGGCAAGCGCGCGTGCTGTCGCCCCGCGGCTGCGGGTTTGCGCAGGCCCGGGCGATGTTGATCGCAGCATCGCCGCAATGTCCCTGACGGATCAGGGGCCAAACACCGGTACCCCAAGCGGGCCCGGCAAATCACTTACACTCCCTGATCCCGTCCCCACCGGCCACTGACCTCGCCGGCGACCCTGCCCCGGGCACCAGCCCGCGTGGCGCGGCGCACGGCGCGGCAACACGACACGACCAAGATGTTCTCTCGCCTGAAGGAAGATATCGACACCATCATGCTGCGCGATCCCGCCGCGCGCAGCCGCCTGGAAGTGCTGACCTGCTACCCCGGCCTGCATGCCGTGGTGTTCCACCGCTTTGCGCATCGATGCTGGAACGCGGGCTTCCACTGGCTGGGGCGTTGGATCTCGCACTGGGCGCGGTTTTTCACCGGCATCGAAATCCATCCGGCGGTCAAGCTGGGCCGGCGCGTGTTCATCGACCACGGCATGGGCGTGGTGATCGGCGAGACCGCCGAGATCGGCGATGACTGCACCATCTACCAGGGCGTGACGCTGGGCGGCACCTCGCTGTACAAGGGCCAGAAGCGGCACCCCACGCTGGGCGCCAACGTGGTGGTGAGCGCGGGCGCCAAGGTGCTGGGCGGATTCGTGGTGGGCGACGGCGCGCGCGTGGGCTCCAACGCGGTGGTGCTCAAGCCGGTGCCGCCGGGCGCGACCGCCGTGGGCATCCCGGCCCGCATCATCCTGCCGGATGCGCCATCGGCGCAGCAGGGTGCCAAGCAGGAGTTCTCGGCCTATGGCATCACGCCCAATGCGGACGATCCGGTGTCGCTGGCGCTCAAGAGCCTGATCGACAATGCGGGGCGCCAGCACGACCGCATCGAGGCGGTGCTGGCCGCGCTCGACCGGCTTGGCGAACACCTGGAGAATACGCCGAACGATCCCTTCGATGCGAGCGAACTGCGCAGGCTGATGAAGTGAGCGGGAAAGGGGCCGGGCCGGCGCTGCCGCTTAGTCGGTCTGCGGCAACAGGCGGAAGCCGTCGCGATCCAGTTGCAGCACCGCGGCGCGCGGATGGGCGCCGTCCAGGTCCCAGTCAGTGAGTACCCAGCGCACGCCGGCGGCTTCCTCATGCCGTGCCGGGCGGTGCGTGTGTCCATGCACCAGCAGCGACGCACCGGCGGCGCCGAGCAACTCGGCCGCGGCCGCGGGCGCCACGTCACCATAAATCACCGGAACGGCCGCTCCCGCGCTCAACTGCCTGGCGCGGTTGCCTTCACTGTCTGCCCGCAGCTTGCGGGCGATCGACAGACGCGCGCTCAGCGGCAGTGCCAGGAACACGCGTTGCACCCAGCGCTTGCGGGTCCAGCGGCGGAAGCGGTTATAGCGTTCGTCGTCGATGCACAGCATGTCGCCGTGGCTCAGCACCACGCGCTGGCCGGCACAGTGGATCACGGCGGGGTCGGGCAGCAGGCTGGCACCGGCAGCGCTGGCGAAGCGCTGGCCCAGCAGGAAGTCGCGGTTGCCGTGCATCAGGTACACAGCCACGCCGCGCGCTGCCAGTGCGCGCAGGGCTGCGGTCACGCGCTGCGCGAAGGGCGAGTCGGTTTCTTCGTCGCCGATCCAGAATTCAAAGAAGTCGCCCAGGATGAACAGCGTGCGCGCGTGCTGCGCGGCGCGCTCGAGCGTGCGCTCGAAGGCCGCCAGCGTGCGGGGCATGCCGGGCGTCAGGTGCAGGTCTGAAATGAACCACGCCGGCGCCTGTGCCTCGAAGGGACCGGCCACCGGCGTGTGGGGGATTGCGGTCATGCGCGGTGTCGGAAGGGGAATGCCGGCACGTGGATGCGCACGGAACCGCAATCGTCAGGCATCGGCTTACTCGACGATGACGGCCTTCTCGATCACCACGTCTTCCAGCGGCACGTCCTGGTGGAAGCCCGAGCTGCCGGTGCGCACGCCCTTGATCTGGTCGACCACGTCGGTGCCTTCCACGACCTTGCCGAACACGGCATAGCCGAAGCCCTGCGGCGTGGGCGAGGAGAAGTTCAGGAAGTCGTTGTCGACCACGTTGATGAAGAACTGCGCGGTGGCCGAGTGCGGGGCGTTGGTGCGCGCCATGGCCACGGTGTAGCGGTCGTTCTTCAGGCCGTTGCCGGCTTCGTTCTCGATCGGGGCGTCGGTGCCCTTTTGCTTCATGCCGGGCTCGAAGCCGCCGCCCTGGATCATGAAGTTCTTGATCACGCGGTGGAAGATGGTGTTGTCGTAGTGGCCCTTGCGCACGTACGACAGGAAGTTCTCGACCGACTTCGGGGCCTTTTCGGCGTCGAGTTCAATGGTGATGACACCCTGGTTGGTGTGGAGCTGGACCTTGGACATGGGATTTCCTCTGTTCGGTAGTGTTATTTGACGACGGTGGCCGACTCGATCACGATCGGCGCGGCCGGCACATTGCGCATGGGGCCGTAGGCCGTGGTCGGCACGCTCTTGATCTTGTCGATCGTCTCCATGCCTTCCACCACCTTGCCGAACACTGCGTAGCCGTTGCCGTCCGGCTGCGGGTAGTCGAGATTCGGATTATCCACCACATTGACGAAGAACTGCGCGGTGGCCGAGTTGGGGTCGCTGGTGCGTGCCATGGCCACCGTGCCGGCCTTGTTCTTCAGGCCGCCGCGGGCTTCCAGCGGGATCGGAGCACGGGTGGGCTTTTCCTTCATGTCGCGGTCGAAGCCGCCGCCCTGCACCATGAAGCCATTGATCACGCGATGGAAGATGGTGCCACTGTAGAAGCCGCTCTTCACATATTCCAGGAAGTTCGCGACGGTCTTGGGCGCGGCCTCGGGGTAGAGCTCGACGGTGAACTTGCCGGCACTGGTGACGAACTGGACGCGCTCGGCGGCCTGCTGAGCCAGCGCGCTGAACGAGTACAGTGCCAGGGCGCCTGCGGTCAGGCCGGCCAGGACGATGCGGCGGGAACGGATCATGAAGGAACTCCGGTATGTCTGGATGATGCACATGGTCCGGGCGCGCCGCGCCCGGACCTTGGAATGAGTGGCCGTTAGTTGGCGGCAGGGGCGCTGGCAGGTGCCTGGCGCTGCGTTGGCGTCGCCTTGCGGCCGGTGCCGGCGGGCGCCGCCGGCTTGGCCGGCGCCGCGGCATCAGGGTTCAGCTGGCGCAGGCCGGCACTGGCGCGGGTATCGCCCGGATTGCGGCGCAGCGCTTCGGTGTAGGCCTGCTCGGCCAGGCGGCGGTAGACGTCGCCCAGGTTGGTATAGCCGATGGCAAAGCCCGGCTTGACTTCGGTGGCCAGCAGCAACTCGGCCTCGGCGCGCTTCAGGTCGCCGCGCTTGGCGTAGAGCAGCGCCAGGTTGTTGTGGGGCTCGGGCAGTTCCGGGAACTCCTGCGCCATTTCGGCAAAGGCCTGGATGGCGGCGTCCTCGCGGCCGGACTGGGCCAGGGCCCAGGCGCGCTGGAAGCGTGCCTGCGCATTGCGCGGGTTGGCGGCCAGCACGCGGTCGAAGCCCTTGATGGCTTCGTCGTAGCGGCGCGCGTTGGCGGCCTGCTGGGCCTCGCTCATGCCAGGATCGGTCGACTGGATGCCGCCGACCGGCGTCGTCGGCGCGGCCAGCGACAGCGGGCCGTTCTGCGCGTAGGCAGGGGCCGCCAGCGCGGCGGCCAGGGCCAGCAGGGGCAGTACGGCGCGATGGCCGCGTCGGCGCGCGGGGGCGGCGAACATGGCAGAAGACGGGGAGGGCAGCGGCAGGCTCATTGAGGACAGGTCCGTTATACTCCGCGGCATTCTAGCAAAGCGGCAAGTCCGGCACGAAGGCGATGACATCGGGGCAGCGGGCGCGGCATCTCGCGCGGCGCTGGCGGCGCCGTGCCGGAGGCAACCAGCGCAGCGCCTTCCGGTAAGATATGGGGCGCGACGGAATTGCGCCAGTGGCCGCGTTGCCGCCGGCGGCCTGCCAGGCGCCGGGCAACCGGCGCCACTGCCCGTGCTGCCTGCTGTGCGAACCCCGGCAGTCTCCTCTCACCACTCACTTCGTTTCATGCAGCTTCTGAACATCTACAACACGCTCGCGCGTGAGAAACAGCCATTCGTGCCAATCGAACCCGGCAAGGTCCGCATGTATGTGTGCGGCATGACGGTGTACGACTATTGTCACGTTGGCCACGCTCGCGTGATGGTGGTGTTCGACATGGTGCACCGCTGGCTGCGTGCCGCCGGCTACGAGGTGACGTATGTGCAGAACATCACCGACATCGACGACAAGATCATCCGCCGCGCGGCCGAGAACGGCGAGACCATCGGCGAGCTGACCACGCGCTTCATCCAGTACATGCACGAGGATGCCGCCGCGCTGGGCGTGATCCGCCCCGACCACGAGCCGCGCGCCACCGACTACGTGCCGCAGATGCTCGACATGATCGGCAAGCTGGAAGCCAAGGGCCTGGCCTACCAGGCCAGCGACGGCGACGTGAACTATTCGGTGCGCAAGTTCGCCGGCTACGGCAAGCTCTCGGGCAAGTCGCTGGAAGACCTGCGCGCCGGCGAGCGTGTCAGCGCCAACGACGCCAAGCAGGACCCGCTCGACTTCGTGCTTTGGAAGTCCGCCAAGGCCAGCGAGCCGCCCGAGAGCAAGTGGGACTCGAAGTGGGGCGCCGGCCGCCCGGGCTGGCACATTGAATGCTCCGCCATGAGCTGCACGCTGCTGGGCGAGCATTTCGACATCCATGGCGGCGGGGCAGACCTGCAGTTCCCGCACCACGAGAACGAGATTGCGCAGTCTGAAGGCGCCAGCGGCAAGCCCTTCGTCAACATGTGGATGCACAACGGCTTCGTGCGCATCAACGACGAAAAAATGTCCAAGTCGCTTGGCAATTTCTTCACCATCCGCGAGGTCCTGAAGTCGTACGACGCCGAGGTCGTGCGCTTCTTCATCCTGCGCGCGCACTACCGCAGCCCGCTGAACTACAGCGACGCGCACCTGGACGATGCGCGTCACGCCCTGACACGCCTGTACACGGCGCTCAAGGACAGCCAGCCGGGCGGCTGCGCGGTGGACTGGGACGAGCCGCACGCCAGGCGCTTTGCCGAGGCCATGGGCGACGACTTCAACACGCCGATTGCGATGTCGGTACTGTTCGATCTGGCCAGCGAGATCAACCGCACCGGCTCGACCGCGGCTGCGCGCCAGCTCAAGGGGCTGGCAGGCACGCTGGGCCTGCTCGAGCGCGATCCGCATACCTTCCTGCAAGGCGGCAGGTCCGACGACGGCATCTCGCCGGAACAGATCGAGACCCTGATCGCCGCGCGCAAGACCGCCAAGGTGGAGCGCAACTTTGCCGAAGCGGACCGCATCCGTGCGCAACTGCTGGAAGCTGGCATCGTGCTGGAAGACAAGCCGGGCGGTGCCACCGAGTGGAGGCGTGCTTGAACGCTGCCGCGCGCAAGCCCGCCATCGCCACGCCTCCCGCCACGAGGGGCCGGGTGAAGGCGGCCGGTCCGCGCCCGGGCAAGGCTGGCGCCAAGGAGGCGCCACTGCCTGACGGCAAGGACACGGCCAGGGATACGCGCAACGCCAATGCCGTGCTGCCCGAAGCGGATGCGGTGCCGCTGCCGGTCGAAACCGTCATCGACGCGGTGCGCCCCGCCTACTGGGACGAGGCCTGCGCCGACCTGATGAAGCGCGACCGCATCCTGCGCAAGATGATCCCGACCTACGGCCCGGCGCACCTGGTGTCGCGCGGGGATCCGTTCGTCACGCTGGCGCGCGCGGTGGTGGGCCAGCAGATCTCGGTCAAGGCGGCACAGTCGGTGTGGGAGCGGCTGCATGCCCTGTGCCCCAGGCTGACCCCGGCACAGTTCCTGCGCGCCGGTCCCGAGAAGCTGGCCGGTTGCGGCCTGTCGAAGCGCAAGGGGGAATACCTGGTCGACCTGGCCGACCATTTCAAGGCGGGCACGGTGCATGTCGGCGAATGGGCGCAGATGGACGACGAAGCGGTAATTGCGGAGCTGACGCAGATACGCGGCATCGGCCGCTGGACCGCCGAGATGTTCCTGATGTTCAACCTGATGCGGCCCAACGTGCTGCCCCTCGATGACATCGGCCTGATCAACGCGATCTCCGCCAATTACTTCAGCGGCGAGCCGGTCACGCGCAGCGAGGCGCGCGAGGTGGCGGCCAACTGGGAGCCCTGGCGAACCGTGGCCACGTGGTATATGTGGCGCAGTCTTGACCCGCTCCCAGTGACGTATTAGGCATTGCAGCAAGAAAATTTAGTGGCAGGTGCAGTCCGGGCTATCTGGCAGGCGCTAAGATAGCGACCAAATTCCGGTAGAATGCGCCCCTTCACAGACAGGTACGTGTGATTTTATGAAAACCACCTTCCTGGATTTTGAGCAGCCCATTGCCGAACTCGAGGCAAAGATCGAAGAACTGCGCTTTGTGCAGGACGATTCGGCTGTTGATATTTCCGAAGAGATTTCGCGGCTGGCTGGCAAGAGCCAGCAGCTGACCAAAGACATCTACGCCAACCTGACCCCGTGGCAGGTTGCGCAAATCGCCCGCCACCCCCAGCGTCCCTATACGCTGGACTACGTGCGCGAGATCTTTACCGATTTCCACGAGCTGCACGGCGACCGCACCTTTGCCGACGATCTTTCGATCATCGGCGGCCTGGCGCGCTTCAACGGCCAGGCGTGCATGGTCATCGGCCACCAGAAGGGCCGTGATACGAAAGAGCGCGCCATGCGCAATTTCGGCATGCCCAAGCCCGAGGGCTACCGCAAGGCCAAGCGCCTGATGGAGCTGGCGGACAAGTTCGGCCTGCCGATCTTCACCTTCGTCGACACCCCGGGCGCATTCCCCGGCATCGACGCCGAAGAGCGCGGCCAGTCCGAAGCCATCGGCCACAACCTGTACGTGATGGCCGGCCTGAAGGTGCCCCTGATCGCCACCATCATCGGTGAAGGCGGTTCGGGCGGCGCGCTGGCGATTGCCGTGGGCGACGTGGTGCAGATGCTGCAGTTCGCCACCTACGCGGTGATCTCGCCGGAAGGCTGCGCCTCGATCCTGTGGAAGACCGCCGAGAAGGCACCGGAAGCCGCCGAGGCGCTGGGCCTGACCGCGCACCGCCTGAAGGCGCTGGGCCTGATCGACAAGATCGTGAGCGAGCCGCTGGGCGGCGCGCACCGTGACTACAAGGGCATGGCGGCGATGCTCAAGCGCTCGCTGGCCGAGTCGCTGCGCCAGTTCCAGGGCATGAGCGTGAAGGAGCTGCAGGCCCGCCGCTACGAGCGCCTGCTCGCCTATGGCAAGTTCAAGGAAACCGGCACCCAGGACTGACCCGTCCGCCCGGCTGACCGACAAGGTCGCACAGGCCCTCCAGGCCGGTGCGGCCTTTGTTGTTTCTGGCGGCGGCACGGGCGCGGCGACGATCGCGGTGGCCCTGTCGGGCGGACGCGATTCGGTCGCGCTGCTGCATGCCGCCCGTGCGGCCGCGGCGGAGTGGGGCGTTGGCGCGCGCGTGGTGGCGCTGCATGTCCACCACGGCCTGCAGGCGGATGCGGACGACTGGGACCGCTTCTGCGCCGCGCTGTGCGCGCAGTGGCAGGTCGGCTATTTCGTGCGGCGGGTGTCGGTGCAGCCCGAAGTGGGCGAGGGCGTGGAAGCGGCCGCGCGCCGCGCGCGCTACGCCGCGCTGGCGGCGATGTGCGCCGATAGCGGCGCGCGCCTGCTGCTGTTTGCCCACCACCAGGACGACCAGGTTGAGACCGTGCTGCTGCGGCTGTTCCGCGGCGCCGGCGTGGCCGGCATGGCCGGCATGCCAGGGCTGCGCCCGCTCGACGAGCGCAGCGGCGTGACGCTGCTGCGCCCCTGGCTGGATGTGGCCCGCGCCGAGATCGAGGCCTACTGCGCGGCCAACGCGCTGCAATGGGTCGACGACCCGTCCAATGCCGATGAGCGCTATGCGCGCAATGCCTTGCGCGCGCACCTGCCGGCGCTGGTCGCGGCCTTTCCGGCGTTGTCGGCCAACGTGGTGCAGGCGGCAGCGCATTTCGCCCAGGCAGGCGCACTGATCGATGAACTGGCAGCCGCCTCGCTGGCGGCGCTGGCACGCCCCGGCCGCGATGCCGACACGCTTGCCGAACTCGACCTGGCAGGGCTGCGCGCCTTGCCCGTGGCACATGCCGATGCCGTGCTGCGCTTCTGGCTGCGCGACCTCGGCGTGCGCGCGCCGTCCACCGCCAGGCTGGCGGCGATGCGCGAGCAACTGGTCGCCCACGCTGGCGGCGAGCCCGCGATCGCGCATGAAGGGCTGGTCCTGCGCCGCTTCCGCGACCGCGTGCTGGCCTGCACGCCGCCACCGATTGCCGCGCCGGCACCCGTGATGCTGGACTGGCGCGGCGAGGCCCGTATCGTCGTGCCCGCCTGGCGCGGCGAACTCCATTTCTTCCGCGATGACACCTTCGGCGTGCCCGAAGCGGCGCTGCGCCAGCCCTTGCGCCTGGCCGCCCGCAGTGGCGGCGAGCGTATCGTGCTGCGCCCGGGCGGTCCGGCCCGGGCCCTGAAGCAAGCCTGCCAGGAAGCCGGCATCCCGGCCTGGCGCCGCGCCTGGCTGCCGCTGCTGTGGTCTGGCGATACCCTGGTGCTGGCCGCCGGCCTCGGCATGCACCGCCGCTGGCCGGACGCCCCGGCGGCGCCGCGCTGGCGCGTCGAGTGGCATCCGCGGCCGCCGGCAGTGGCGATGCCGCCGCACTGAAGCGGCCGGATCGCCGTCGGCATCACTCCCGCTCTGCAGCCGAATCCCGCTCCCGCCTTGCCTGACAGGGCTTGTTCGTGTATTTTCAAGGGCTTTGCATAATCGCTGGCGTCGACAAGAAGATGGCTCTCATCGTTCACAAATACGGCGGCACTTCGATGGGTTCCACGGAACGCATCAAGAATGTCGCCAAGCGCGTGGCCAAATGGCACCGCGCCGGTCACCGCGTAGTCGTGGTGCCTTCGGCCATGTCGGGCGAGACCAATCGCCTGTTGGGACTCGCCAAGGAAATTTCGCCGCAGCCCAATCCGCGTGAGCTGGACATGCTCGCCTCGACCGGCGAACAGGCCAGCGTGGCACTGCTGGCCATCGCGCTGCACGGCGAAGACATTGACGCGGTCAGCTACACCGGCTGGCAAGTGCCGGTGAAGACCGACTCGGCCTATACCAAGGCCCGTATCGAATCGATCGACGACGAGCGCATCCTGGCCGACCTCGACGCCGGCCGCGTGGTCGTGATCACCGGCTTCCAGGGCATCGACGACGACGGCAACATCACCACCCTCGGCCGTGGCGGCTCGGACACCTCGGCCGTGGCCATCGCCGCCGCGATCGAAGCCGACGAGTGCCTGATCTACACCGACGTCGACGGCGTGTACACCACCGACCCGCGCGTGGTCGAAGACGCCCGCCGCCTGGACCAGATCACCTTCGAAGAAATGCTGGAAATGGCCAGCCTCGGCTCCAAGGTGCTGCAGATCCGCTCCGTGGAGTTCGCCGGCAAGTACCGCGTGAAGACTCGCGTGCTGTCGTCGCTGACCGACCCGCTTATGCCGCTCGAGCAGGAAATGCACTCGGGCACGCTGATCACTTTTGAGGAAGACTCCACCATGGAAGCAGCCGTCATCTCCGGCATCGCCTTTGCCCGTGACGAAGCCAAGATCACCGTTCTGGGCGTGCCGGACAAGCCGGGCATCGCCTACCAGATCCTGGGCCCGGTCGCCGACGCCAACATCGACGTCGACATGATCATCCAGAACCAGTCCGTCGACGGCAAGACCGACTTCACCTTCACCGTGCCGCGCGGCGAGTACCAGCGCGCGCTGGCCATCCTGAACGACGGCGTGAAGTCGCATATCGGCGCCGGCAGCGTGTCGGGCGACCCGAAGGTATCGAAGGTGTCGGTGGTGGGCGTGGGCATGCGCTCGCACGTGGGCATCGCCAGCAAGATGTTCCGCACCCTGTCGGAAGAGGGCATCAACATCCAGATGATCTCCACCTCGGAAATCAAGATCTCGGTGCTGATCGACGAGAAGTACATGGAACTGGCCGTGCGCGCGCTGCACAAGGCCTTCGAACTGGAACAGGCGTGATCCGTTCGTGAACACTTCTGGCGGGGCCGCGATTTTTGTGTTGAGTGATCGATTTTTCGTTGACCAACACGTGCGGCGCCGCTAGAATACGCGCTTCGTTGTGTGGCTCCCTCACACAACGCAAGTTTGGGAGACGTGGCCGAGAGGTCGAAGGCACTCCCCTGCTAAGGGAGCATCCGGGCCAAAACCTGGATCGAGGGTTCGAATCCCTCCGTCTCCGCCAGTCATGGCGGCGAAACCCCGGAAGATCGCGGTCTTCCGGGGTTTTTGTTTTTCTGGCCCATCAGATGCCTTGTGCCAGAGGATCGCGCATTCAAGGCATCTCGGACATCCCGGCGCGATGAGCGATCCGCGCTGCGATTTCAGTCCTGCGGCACGATCACGGCGATGGCGTTGTTGATCAGCGCACCGGTCTCGCTTTCGTCCGGCCGCATGCCGGTTGCCAGCGTCCGGTGCAGCACGCTGGCCAGCACCATGCCGTGGAAGAGCCGGGCGCTGGCCTCGGGACTTGCCGCAAGACGGATGCCGTTGGCCTGCTGCGCGGACAGGAAGGCCGCGATATAGGCGCACGTTGCCTCCGGGCCGCGCGTGTACCAGGCATTGCCCAGCGCCGGAAAGCGCCGCGACTCCGCAAAGATCAGCCGCAGGAACGCCAGGTGCCGTTCTTCCAGCAGCGAATGCAGGAAGCTGTGCGCAATCCTGTGCAGGCCCTGCGCGGCGTTGCAGCGCGACAGGTCCAGTCCTTTCTCTGTCTTCTCCAGGAAGCGGTCGCATAGCCGCTCCACCACCGCGACGAAGAGTCCGTCCTTGCCGCCGAAATAGCTGTACACGTTGGTCTTGGAGCCGCCGCACGCCTTGACGATGTCATCCAGGCTGACGCCGTCATAGCCATGTTCCAGGAACATGTCCGCGGCGGTGCTCAGGATCAGCGCGCGTTTCTCTTCGCCGCGGCGCGTGATGCGCACGGGCGGGTGGTGGACCACAGGGGGGGAAGCGCTTTCTGGAGAGTTCATCTGGTGCAGGCGTGGCGGCGCACCCCATGCCGGGGGCCCTGCGCAGTCTACCAAAAGCCGGCAGGCTGCTGCGTTTCCCCATGTGACAAGCTCATGGCTTCAATAAATCAGAACGACTCATTTCGAATTTAAGAATACCATACGGTACGGTTTTAATTATATTTGCCACCATGGGCGACGCGCTGAAGGGCTGGACCCCAGACCCCGGCCAGAACCGGCGCTCTTCTCTTCGATGCTTAACAGGAGCAAGTGATGAAAACGGCAATGTTTGGCGCAGCAGTGGTGCTGGTGATGGCTTCGGCGGCCCAGGCCGCGGTGCGGTCGCCCGATGTCTATACAGATGGCGCACGTGCGGCACATGGCTCGATCCCCTCGGCCGGGTCGGCGCAGCGTTCGCAGCCGGGCCGGCTGGTGGACGAGCAGTTCCGCAAGGTCGCAGCGCGCAAGGCCGATCCGTATCTGGACGGCGCGGTACGCGAGGTCGATCCCTTCACCGATGGCGCGCTCGCCCGGATCGGCGAGACCGATCCGTCGGACCGTGCCTGATGATGTGCCGGCGCTGCGCCTGGCGCAGTGCCGGCTGGCTCCCGGTGCAGGTATTCCCGACCTTGCAATGCACTGTGGCACGCCCTAGAATAATTCGTATAACGCATTAGATTGCGCGTAGCGCAAAAATAGGAGACAACGTGACGGATGCCAAACGCACCGGCCACACCGCCATTGCCCATGTGGAACTCCACGGGGTGTCGGTGCATGGCAAGGATCTCAGCCAGGAACTGATCGGCAAGATCGGCTTTACGGCCTACTTTCTGTTCCTGCTTACCGGCCGCCAGCCGGGCGAAAAGCTGGTGGCCATCACCGATGCCTGCCTGGTCGCCATTGCCGAACACGGACTGGTGCCGTCGGTGCAGGCCGCGCGCATGACGCTCGCCGCCGCCCCCGACGCCCTGCAGGGCGCGGTGGCCGCGGGCGTGCTGGGCTGCGGCTCGGTGATCCTGGGGGCCTCGGAAACCGCCGGGCAGATGCTGGCGCAAGTGCTGGCCGGCCGGGACGCCGGCACGCTGGCAGACAGCGCGCACGCGGTGGTGCGGGCCTTGCGGCAGGCGCGACAGCCGCTGCCGGGCTTCGGCCACCCCACGCACAAGCAGGGCGATCCGCGCGCGCACCGCCTGCTGGCATTCGCGCGTGAACTCGGCATCGCGGGCGACCACGTCGCCGCGCTCGAGGCGGTGGCCGCGGCGGTCCCCGAGCACTACAGCAAGGCCTTGCCGCTCAATGTGTCGGGCGCGATCCCCGCGGTGCTGCTCGATGCCGGCTATCCCGCCAGCGCGCTCAAGGGCGTACCGATGCTGGCCCGCGTGGCGAGCCTGATCGCCCACCTGCAGGAAGAGCGCGCGCAACCCATCGGCTTTATCCTGGCCGACGCCGCCGAACACGCCATCACTTACAGCGCCGCGCCGGCGCAAGCATCATGAAGCCGCCCGTACTCCCTGCCGGCGACGCGCTGGTGGCGCCGCTCGATGTGCTCAGGCAGTACCGCGCCCACGATGCCACGCTCACCGGCTTCCTTGCCGCCCGCGTGGCGGCGCACCCGGACAAGCCGGCGCTTGTGTTCGAGGGCGAGACTTGGAGCTATCGCCAGCTCGACCAACGGATCGGCCTCACCGCGGACTGGCTGGCGCAGGCGATGCAAGTCGGACCCGGCGACCGTGTCGGCGTGCTCTCGACCAACCATCCGTCCACCGTGGTGCTGATGTTCGCGCTGGCCCGTATCGGCGCGACCATGGTGCCGGCCAATCCCGAGTACCGGCTCGACGAGGCGCTGTACGTATTCCGGCACGCGCAGGTGTGCGGCCTGGTGTGCGCGCCCGGCACGCTGGCGACCGGCGCCGCCGTGGCCGCGGACCTGGGCGGTGACGTCTGGCTGCGCGCCAACGAGGATGGCGATCACGGCGTGCCGACGCTGGCCGCATCGATCGCGGCGCATGCGGCGCAGCCGGCCAACGCAGCCCCGGGCGTCGACAGCGACCGCAGCACCGCCCTGATCATCTACACCTCAGGCACCACCGGCTTTCCCAAGGGCGCCATGCACAGCCATCGCGGCTACGTGCTGACCGCCGAGGCCTTTGTCGGCCGCCTGCACTTGCAGCCGGACGAGCGCGTGATGTGCGTGATGCCGCTGTTCCATATCAATGCGTTGATGTATTCGGTGGGCGGGGCGCTGGCCTGCGGCGGCTGCCTGGTGCTGATGCGCCGTTTCTCGGCGTCGTCGTTCTGGCGCTTCGCGGCCGAGAGCGGCGCGACCGAGGTCAACCTGGTGGCCGCCGCCGGCAGCATCCTGGCGCGGCGCCCGCGCGCGGAATTCGTGCCGGGCCATCGCATTACCAAGATGTTCATTGCGCCGCAGACCCAGGAGATGGTGCGGGTGATGAAGCAGGAATTCCACGTGCCGCGCCTGATCGAGTGCTACGGCATGACGGAAATCCCCGGCGTCATCGCCAATCCGTTCAACGGCCCGCACAAGCTCGGCACCATGGGCCTGATCTCGCCGCACCCGGACCCGGCCGTGCCGGTGCCCGAGGCGCGCATCGTCGATGACGACGGCCACGACGTGGCACCCGGCGCCGCGGGCGAACTGCTGATCCGCACCCCGACGCTGATGCAGGGCTACTACCGCGACGCCGTGCAGACCGAGGCCGCGTTCCGCGACGGGTGGTTCGCCACCGGCGACCTGGTGCGCCAGGACAGCGATGGCTACTACGTGTTCGTCGCGCGCAAGAAGGACGTGATCCGCTGCAAGGGCGAGAACGTGTCCGGTGCCGAGCTCGACCGGATCTTCGGCGAGCACCCCGCAGTCGAGGAAGCGGCGGCCATCGGCGTGCCGGCGGACCTGGGCGAAGAAGAGATCCTGCTGGCGGTGCAGTTCCGCCCCGGGCAGTTGGTCGAGCCGGGCGAGTTGCTCGCCTGGGCTCGGGACCGGCTGGCCGTGCACAAGCTGCCGCGCTATGTCGTCGCCGTGGATGCCATTCCGCACACCCCTACGCACAAGCCGGCCAAGCACAAGCTGAAAGCGGATGGAACCCTGTTCGCCCGCGCCATCGACATGGCCGCCGCCAGCCACTGACACAGAATCACCGGAGACAGCGATGAACAACCCCGACAACTACACCCTGCAACGCGCCTTCGATGCCATGTGCAGCGATGCGCCCGGCGCGGACCCGGTCCTGCAGGCGCAGTTCCGCGTGGCGCTGAAGCACTTCCACGCCATGCTGGACGAACTGAAGCTGACCGACCGGCAGCTCTACCGGATCGCCACCTGGATAGGCAAGGTGGCCCAGCAGGATGAACTGATCATGCTGTGCGACATGATGGGCCTGACCATGCGCGCGCTGGACCTGGCACGCACCGATGACCACGCCACGCCGCAGAACGTGACCGGTCCGTTCCCCAAGGACGAGATCGCCGAAGGCTCCAACCCATGCCATATCGCCACCGACGACGAGCCTGGCCAGCGGCTGGAGGTGCGCGGCCGCGTGCTGGATGCCGCCACCGGCAAGCCGGTACCGGGCGCGATGATGATCGTATGGCAGCCCAACCAGTTCGGCCGCTATGAGAACGAAGATGACTCGCAGTCGGAAGACAACCTGCGCGGCAAGCTGCGTTGCGAGGCCGATGGCAGCTTCCAGGTGTTCACCATCCGCCCGGGTGGCTACATCATCGGCCGCGAGGATACCGAAGTGGGCGTGCTGATGAAGCGGCTGGGCCGCAACCGGCAGCGCGCGCCGCACATCCACTACCGGGTGATGCAGCCAGGCTACCGGAACCTGACGTCGCAGCTGTATTTCGCCGGTGATCCGGCCAATCCGGTCGACTGCATCTTCTCAACCATCGACGACCACATCGTCGACGCGCTGCCGCACCCGGAGCGCGACGGCTACCAGCTGGTCAACCTGGATATCGTGCTGCAGCCTGAAACGGCGCAGTAAGCCGGCGCGCGAGGCCGCTCAGGAGGCGGCGGTAATGGAGTGCGCCAGCGCCGGTGCGCGCCGGATCGCCGCCTCGATCGACGCGGCGGCTTCGCGCAGCGCCGGCAGCCGGGTGGCGACCAGTTCGTCCGGGCTGGTGCGCTCGGTTTCGGTGGAGCAGTTGATGGCGGCGATCACGCGCTGTTGCGGGTCACGCACCGGCACGGCGATCGACAGCACGCCCAGCTCCAGCTGGCTGTCCTGGATGGCATAGCCCTGCTCGAGCGCGCGTGCCAGCGCCGCGCGCAGCGCGTCGGCATCGCTGAGTGTCAGCGGGGTGAATTTCTGGAATGGCGCCTTGTCGAGGATCTTGTTCTGCTGGGCCTTGGGCGCGTGCGCCAGCATGGCCAGGCCAAGGGAGGTGCAATGGACCGGCAGCCGGTAACCCACCGAAGCCCGGAAGGCGATGCGCCGGCGGCTGGGCACATGCGCCAGGTAGACCACGCTGTCGCCGTCGAGGATGGCAAGCGAGACCGAATCGCGGAAGCGCTCGGCCACCTCCTGCAGGAACGGCTGCACGATGTCGCGCAGGTTCATCGAGCTGAGGAAGGCGGCGCCCAGCGACAGCACCTTGGGCAGCAGCACGAAGCGGCGGCCGTTGGCGCCGATATAGCCCAGCGCCCGCAGCGTCAGCAGCGCGCGGCGCGCGGTCGCGGGCGTCATGCCGGTGGCCTGCGCCACTTCGCTCAGCGTCAGTTCCGGCGTGGTCTCGGTAAAGGCCTGGATCACCGCCAGGCCCCGCGCCAGCGCCGCGACGTAGTCGCGGTGGCCTTCCTCGAGCTTCGGCGGAGCGTCGTTGTCGACGGGGGCGGACGGTTTGGCGGCGGAGGTCATGGCCGTATTTTAGCCGCAACGGACCGCATGCAACACAAGGGCCGGGGCCATCGCAGGCCACCGGATCCGGGAGACATCGCATCATGAGACTCGACCCCACTTCGCTGCGCCTGTTTGTCGCCGTGGCCGAAACCGGCTCCATCGCCGCGGCGGCGGAGCACGCGCACCTTGCCGCGGCCGCGGTCAGCAAGCGCGTGAGCGAACTGGAGCAGGGGCTGGGCACGGCCTTGCTGATGCGCAGCAACAAGGGCGTGCAGCCGACCATGGCCGGGATGGAGCTGGCGCACCTGGCGCGCGGCGTGCTGCACAACCTCGATGACATCCTGGTGCGCATGCGCGACTACGGCGGCGGCTTGCGCGGGCAGGTGAGGGTGATGGCCAATATCTCGGCCATCACGCAGTTCCTGCCGGCGCAGCTCAAGTCGTTCCTGGCCGAGTACCCGCTGATCGACGTGCACCTGGAAGAGCGCGTCAGCACCGCCATCGTGCGCGCGGTGGCCGAGAACGCCGCGGACATCGGCATCTTCACCGCGGGCGCGGTGGGTGCGGAGCTGGAGACGTTCCCCTACCGGCGCGACGAACTGGTCGTGGTGGTGCCCGGCGCGCATCCGCTGGCCGGGCGGCACTCGGTGACCATCCGCGAGGCCTTCGACTACGACTTCGTCAGCCTGCACGCAGGCAGCCAGATCCACCTGCAGCTGGCCAAGGCTGCCAGCGAGGCCGGCCGCGTGTTCAAGCCGCGCATCCACGTGCCCGGCTACGACGCGCTGTGCCTGATGGTGCAGGCGGGACTGGGCCTGGGAATCCTGCCCAGGTCCAGTGCCGGGCCTTACCAGCAGACCCTTGGCATCCGCACCGTCGCGCTCGATGAAGCGTGGGCCGCGCGCCAGCTGGTGATCGGCGTGCGTGCGTATGAGGGCCTGTCCGCGGTGGCGCGGCTGCTGGTGGACCGGCTGCGCGAGGATGAATAGCGCGCCAGCGCTGCCATCGTTTTTCGCGATGGCGGGCTCGCCAATGGTTGCTTTACCGCGCGCGCGGGTTCTTCCAATCTTGCATCACAGACCACCGTATCCACAGGAGCAGCAAACCGCCATGGCTAACGAAGCGAACAACGGAACGATGCCGCTGCAGGGCGTCCGCGTGATCGAACTCGGCTCGCTGATCGCAGGCCCGTATGCGGGCGGACTGCTCGCGCAGTTCGGCGCCGAAGTGCTGAAGATCGAATCGCCCAAGGACGGCGACCCGCTGCGCAAGTGGCGCAAGCTGTATGAAGGCACCTCGCTCTGGTGGTATAGCCAGAGCCGCAACAAGAAGTCGCTGACGCTGGACCTGCGTTCGGCGCAGGGCCAGGAGATCGTGCGCAAGCTGGTCACCGAAGCCGATATCGTGATCGAGAACTTCCGCCCCGGCACGCTCGAGAAATGGGGCCTGGGCTGGGAGGACCTGCGCAAGGTGAACCCCGCGCTGGTCATGGTGCGCATCTCCGGCTACGGCCAGACCGGACCCTACAAGGACCGCCCCGGCTTTGCCGCGATTGCGGAATCGATGGGCGGGCTGCGCTATGTCAGCGGCTATCCCGACCGGCCGCCGGTGCGCTCGGGCGTGAGCATCGGCGACACGCTGGCATCGCTGTATGGCGTCATCGGCGCCTTGCTGGCCATGCACCACCTGCGCGCCAACCAGGGCGAAGGGCAGTTTGTCGACGTGGCGCTCTATGAGTCGGTCTTTGCCGTGATGGAGAGCCTGGTGCCGGAGTACGCCAAGTTCGGCCATGTGCGCGAGCGTTCGGGCGCCAGCCTGCCGGGCATCTCGCCGTCGAATACGTATCCGTGCCAGGATGGCCAGTACGTGATCATTGCCGGCAACGGCGACGCCATCTTCCGGCGCTTCATGGCCGCCATCGGCCGCGACGACCTGGGCCAGGACCCGCGCCTGGCGCACAACGACGGGCGCGTGCAGCACAACGCCATGCTCGACGACGCCATCACCGCGTGGACCTCCGCGCATGACCTCGACACAGTGCTGGCAACGCTGGAAGCCGCGGCCGTGCCCTGCGGAAAGATCTACACCGCAGCGGAGATCAGCAGCGACGCGCACTACCGCGCGCGCGACATGATCGAGCCGCACCAGTTGCCGGATGGCTCGCCGGTGGAGCTGTCCGGCATCGTGCCCAAGCTCAGCGGGACCCCGGGGCGCACCAGGTGGATCGGCCCCGAACTGGGCCAGCACACCGAAGAGATCCTGGCGGGCATCGGCATTGCCGGCGACGAGCTGCGCGCGCTGCGCGCCGCCGGCGTGGTCTGAGCCCGCCCCAACGAAAAGGAAAGAACCATGTGGCTTCCTAACGCCCCCCGGCGCGTGCGCATCAATGAAGTGTCCGTGCGCGACGGCTTCCAGATCGAGCCGGAATTCGTCCCCACCGAACAGAAGATCGCGCTGATCGACCGCCTCTCGGAAAGCGGCCTGGCCAGGATCGAGATCACCTCGTTTGTCTCGCCCAAGGCGATCCCGAACCTGCGCGATGCAGAGGCGGTCGCGAAAGGCATCCGCCGCCAACGGGACGTGGTCTACACCGCGCTGGTGCCCAATGCGCGCGGCTGCGAGCGCGCACTGGAGTGCGACCTCGACGAGATCAACCTGGTGATGTCCGCCAGCGAGACGCACAACCTGGCCAACATGCGCATGACCTGCGACCAGTCGCTGGAGCAGTTCCGCGGCGTGATGCAGCTGGCGCAGTCGGCCGAGCTGGCCGTCAGCGGCTGCGTGGCGACCGCGTTCGGCTGCCCGTTCGAAGGCGAGATCGCGCCGGAACGGGTGAAGTGGGCCGCGGGCCGCTACCTGGAACTGGGCATGGACAGCATCACGCTGGCCGATACCACCGGCATGGCCGACCCGCGCCAGGTGAGCAAGCTGGTCGAGGCGTTCCTGCGCTGGTTCCCGGGCGTGCCGCTGACCCTGCATTTCCACAACACGCGCGGCATGGGCCTGGCCAATGTGCTGGCCGGCCTGGCGGCGGGCGTGGACAGTTTCGATGCGTCGCTGGGCGGGCTGGGCGGCTGCCCCTTTGCGCCGGGCGCGACCGGCAACATCTGCACGGAAGACCTGGTGCACATGCTGGAGTCTTCCGGCATCGACACCGGTGTCGACCTGGACCGGCTGCTCGGCGCGGCGCGCGAGCTGCCGGCGCTGGTCGGACACGATATTTCCGGGCAGGTGGTCAAGGCCGGCAAGACCACCGAGCTGCATCCGGTGCCTGAGTGGGTGGGCGCAAGGTAACCCGCGTCCGCCACGAGAAATACAAGGAGAGACCCCCATGACTGAACCCGACCGCCCGGCGAGCCTGCTCGACAAGCTCTGGGCCAGCCACGTGATCCACCAGGAGCCGGACGGACCCGCGCTGATCTATATCGACCGCCACCTGGTCAACGAGGTGACCAGCCCGCAGGCCTTCGAAGGCCTGCGCCTGAACGCGCGCAAGGTGTGGCGCGCCGCTTCCGTGCTGGCAACGGCCGACCACAACGTGCCGACCACCGCGCGCAAGCTGGGCATTGCCGATCCCGTCAGCCGCGCGCAGGTCGAGGCCCTGGACCAGAACTGCGCAGACACCGGCATCGTCAACTTCGGCATGGACGATCCGCGCCAGGGCATCCTGCACGTGGTCGGTCCGGAGCGCGGCGCCACCTTGCCCGGCATGAGCATTGCCTGCGGCGACTCGCACACGTCAACACACGGCGCGTTCGCAGCGTTTGCGTTCGGCATCGGCACCTCCGAAGTGGAGCAGGTGCTGGCCGCGCAATGCCTGTGGATGAAGAAGCCCAGGTCGATGCTGGTGCGGGTGGACGGCGAGCTGCCCCGTGGCGTGTCCGCCAAGGACATCGCGCTGGCGCTGATCGGCCGCATCGGCACCGCCGGCGCCACCGGCCACGTGATCGAGTTTGCCGGCAGCACGATCCGCGGCCTCAGCATGGAGGCGCGCATGACCGTGTGCAACATGGCGATCGAAGCGGGCGCGCGCGCCGGCATGGTGGCGGTGGATGAAACCACGCTGGCCTACCTGGACGGCCGCCCGCAAGCACCGGCCGGTGCGATGTGGGACGCCGCCACCGGCTACTGGCGCACGCTGCGCAGCGATCCGGGCGCCGCCTTCGATGCCGTGGTGGAGCTGGATGCCACCGCGATCCGCCCGCACGTGACCTGGGGCACCTCGCCGGAAATGGTGGTGGCCGTCGGCGAGCGCATTCCCGATCCGCGCGACGAGCGCGACCCGGTGCGGCGCAAGAGCATCGAGCAGGCGCTGGACTACATGGGCCTGCTGCCGAATACGCCGATCGAGGCGGTCGCGCTGGACAAGGTATTCATCGGCTCATGCACCAATGCGCGCCTGGAAGACCTGCGCGCCGCGGCGGCGGTGCTGCGCGGGCGCCATGTCTCGCCGCGCATCAGGCAGGCGCTGGTGGTACCGGGCTCCGGGCTGGTCAAGTCGCAGGCCGAGGCCGAGGGGCTGGACCAGGTGTTCATCGCCGCCGGCTTCGAATGGCGCGAACCGGGCTGCTCGATGTGCCTGGGCATGAACGATGACCGCCTGGCGGCCGGCGAACGCTGCGCTTCCACTTCCAACCGCAACTTCGAAGGCAGGCAGGGGCCGGGCGGGCGCACCCACCTGGTCAGCCCGCAGATGGCGGCCGCAGCCGCGGTGGCGGGCCACTTCATCGATGTGCGCTCGCTGTAGACCACCGGAGGAAACCGAGCAATGAGAGCCTTTACCACCCTGGATGGCCTGGTGGCGCCGCTGGACCGAGCCAATGTCGATACCGACGCCATCCTGCCCAAGCAGTTCCTGAAGTCGATCCGGCGCAGCGGCTTCGGCCCCTACCTGTTCGACGACTGGCGCTACCTGGACCACGGCGAGCCCGGGCAGGACTGCAGCAGCCGGCCCCTCAACCCGGATTTCGTGCTGAACCAGCCGCGCTACCGCGGCGCCTCGATCCTGCTGGCGCGCGAGAACTTCGGTTGCGG
Organism: Cupriavidus sp. FW305-27; assembly: GCF_058787995.1. NCBI lineage: Bacteria > Pseudomonadati > Pseudomonadota > Betaproteobacteria > Burkholderiales > Burkholderiaceae > Cupriavidus > Cupriavidus sp. FW305-27. The sequence continues at coordinate 30,757 of NZ_JBYTAG010000053.1, read as the reverse complement.
CTCATCGCGCGAGCATGCGCCGTGGGCGCTGGAGGACTTCGGCCTGCGCGCGCTGATCGCGCCCAGCTTTGCCGACATCTTCTACAACAACTGCCTGAAGAACGGCCTGCTGCCGATCGTGGCGGCGCCGGACGTGGTCGAGCGCCTGTTCGCCGAGACCGCGGCCACGCCGGGCTACCGGCTGCAGGTGGACCTGGCCGCGCTGCAGGTGGTGACGCCGTCGGGCGAGGCCATTGCCTTCACGCTGGATCCGTTCAAGCAGCACTGCCTGCTGAACGGCCTGGACGATATCGCGCTGGCGCTGCGCCATGCCGGGCAGATCCGGGATTACGAGCAGGCGCGGCGGCAATTGGAGCCCTGGCTCTTTGACTGAATGATCCCCTGACGGCAGCCGGCCGTCCGAGCCGGCACCGTCGACACAGACAATGGATGGAGACCCTATGTCCTGGCAATTTCATACGACCCACGCGCTGCGTGCCGCAGCCTTCGGCCTGGCCTGCCTGGCAGGCACGGGCGCCGCACTGGCGCAGACCTATCCCGCGCAGCCGATCCGCATGGTGGTGCCTTACGCACCGGGCGGAACCACCGACATCATCGCCAGGCAACTGGCGCAGCGCATGTCCGAGAAGCTGGGCCAGCCGGTGGTGGTGGAAAACAAGAGCGGCGCCAATACCGTGATCGGCGCCGACGCGGTGGCCAAGGCGCAGCCCGACGGCTACACGCTGCTGCTGACCAACGATGCCACCTTCGTGCTCAACCCGGTGGTGCTGCCGTCGGTGTCGTACAACGTCGCGCGCGACTTTGCCCCGGTGGCGACGATCGGCTACGTGCCGCTCGTCATGGCCGTCTCGGGCAGCCTGCCGGTGGACAGCGTCAAGGACCTGGCCGCATATGCCAAGGGCCGTCCGCAAGCCCTCAGCTACGGCTCGTTCGGCAGCGGCAGCCAGCCGCACCTGATGGGCGCGCTGTTCAACAAGCTGGCCGGCACCGACCTGGTCCACGTGCCGTACAAGGGCTCGGCGCCGGCGGTGGCAGACGTCGTCGGCGGCCAGATCCTGATGACCTTCCCGGCGCTGCCGACGATCCAGAGCTTTGTTGCGGCAAAGAAACTCAAGGTGCTCGCCGTCAGCGGCGACAAGCGCACGCGCGCGCTGCCGCAGGTGCCCACCTTTGCCGAGGCCGGCTACAAGGACATGGACATCTCGGCCGTCTACGGCGTGCTGGCCCCGGCCAAGGTGCCGCGCGCGGTGGTCGACAAGCTGAACGCCACCATCCGCGAGATCCTGGACGACAAGGACTTCGTCGAGAAGCACTTCGCCGCGCAGGGGATGGTGCCGATGAAGCTGAGCCCGGCGCAGTTCTCGCAGTACATCGAGACGCAGACGCGCCAGACGCGCAAGCTGGTCGAGCTGTCCGGCGTCAGGGTCGAGTAGGGGGGCGGGCCATGATCAACACAAGCAACGCGCACGCGGTGCAATCACCGCGGCTTGGATGGATCGGCGTTGGTGCCATGGGCCGACCGATGTGCCTGAACCTGCTGAAAGCCGGCTACCGGCTCACGGTCTTTGACCGCGTGCCGGCGCAGTGCGAGGCGGTGGCCGCCGCAGGGGCGGCAGTGGCGCCTGCCGCGCAGGCACTGGTGGCGGACTCGGATGTGGTGTTCTCAACGATCTTTGACGATGGCGGGCTGCGCGACCTGTTCCTGGCCTCCGGCGGCGTTGCCGGCGCCGCGACGGCGGACAAGGTCTTTGTCGACATGAGCACGGTCTCGCCCGATGCCTCGGCAGAGGTGGCTGCCGCGCTCGCGCGGCGCGGCGCCGCTTTTCTGCGCGCGCCGGTGTCGGGCACGGTATCGCTGGCGGCGAGCGCGCAGCTGAGCTGTTTCGTATCCGGGCCGCGGCCGGCCTTCGACGCGGTGCAGCCCGTCCTCGCGTGCCTGACCGCGCGCCAGTCATACGTGGGCGGCGCGGACGAGGCCCGCGTCATCAAGCTGATGATCAACATGATGGTGTTCATGAGCACCGCGGTGATCGGCGAGGGGCTGGCCTTCGGCGCGCGCGCCGGGCTGGACCGCGCGCTGATGGTCGATGCGATCAACGACAGCATCGTCGGCAGCGCCCACTACCGCACCAAGGCAGAGCAGCTCAAGCAGCGCGACTACGCCGCCGTCGGCCCGATCTCGCTGGTGGTGAAGGACCTCGACCTGGCATTGGCGGTGGCCCGCGACAACGCGGTCGCGCTGCCGATGTCGTCGCTGGTGCGGCAATACCTGGCGCTGATGCAGCAGCGCCGGCAGGGCCATCTCGACATCGCCGCGCTGGCCGATGTGCTCGAGTGGGCAGGCGTGCCCGGCGCAGTGTAATCGGGCCAACCCGATACCTACAACAAGGACGGAGACATGAACCACAACCCGATCACCCGGGCGCCGCGCGCCCTGTTTGCCGCCGCCGGGCTTGCCCTGGTCCTGGCGATGCCGCCGGTGCTGGCCCAGGGCACGCCCGGCGCCGAACCGGTCCGCATCGGCGGCCTGTTCTCGATCACCGGCGGCCTTGCCGCCGTGGGCCAGGCCGAGCGCGAAGGCGCGCTGCTGGCGCAGAAGGTCGTCAATGCCCGTGGGGGTATTGGCGGGCGGCCGCTGGAAATGATTGTCGAAGACGACGGCTCCAGCCCGGATTCCGCCGTCGCCAAGGCGAACGCGCTGCTCCATACGCACAAGGTTCGCGCCATCGTCGGGCCATCGGGCATTGCCCAGACGGTTGCCATCGGCGGCATCACACAGGCGCAGAAGGTGCCACTGTTCTCGTTCTCGGGACTGGGGCCCGCGGTGGAGCGCGAACGCCATTGCGTGTTCCACCTGACGCCGTCGCAGGAGCTCAACGCGCGTGCCGTGCTGGCCTATGCGCGCGACAACGGCCTGAAGCGCGTCGGCGTGCTGCATGACTCGGGCTACGGGCAGGTGGTATGGACCAGCCTGAAGACGCTGGATCGCGAGTACGGCGTCAGCTTCATACAGGTGGAGAAGTTCGAGATCGCCGCCACCGATGTCACCACGCAGGCGGCCAAGATCAAGGCGGCCAAGCCGGATGCCATCATCGTCATCTCGACCTCGCCCGCGCCGTTCCGCAACGTGCGCCAGCTGAAGGTCGGCGTTCCCGTCATCTCCGTGCATGGCACGGCTACCTACGAGACCGTCAAGGCCATGGGCGAGGCCGCGGACAACATCATCCATCCCGAGTTCATCGTGTCCGAAGACCCGCTGCCGGGACAGAAGGAATTCGTCGAGGCCTTCCGCAAGGAGTACGGCAAGCTGCCCAAGCATTTCTCGGCGGTGGGCTGGGATGCGGTCATGGCCCTGGCCGCGGGCCTGAAGGCGGCCGGTGCCGATGCGCCGGGCGACAAGCTGTGCAGCGCGTTGCGCCGGCCTTACCAGGGCGTCACCAGCGGCTACGACTTCGCCGCGCCCGACATGGGCGGCATGACGCTGGCCGGCTTCACGTACTCGAAGCTGCAGAACGGCCGGTTCGAGCGGCTGCCCTACAAGGCCAAACCATAGCCTGCGACGCTCGCGGGAAAGGAGCTGGTATGTCCACTACCCTCGTATTCCAGGCGATCCTGTCCGGGATCACCAATGGCTTTGTCTACGCGCTGATCGGCGTGGGCATGGCCATCATCTTCAAGGGCACGCGCATCGTCAATGCGATGCAGGGCGAGTTCGCGGTGATCGGCGCGCTGGTGGCGGTGTTCGCGCTGAAGGCGCTGGGCCTGCCATATGCGTTGTCGATTGCCGGCGGCATTGCCGCCGGTGCCGTCAGCGGCCTGGCCATCGACGTGCTGTTCGTGCGGCCGATGCTGCGCCGCGGCGCCGGCGAAGAGAGCTTCCTGCTGCTGACCATTGGCCTGGCCTTTGCGCTGTCGGCCGCGGCGCTCTACTTCGGCGGCCGGGATTCGCACCTGCTGCCGGCGCTCGGCGGGGAGGGGGTGGTGGAGCTGTTCGGCGCTACCACGCCCGTGCATGCGCTGGCACTGACCGGCATTGCGGTGCTGCTGGTCGGTGCGCTGCGCCTGTTCTACACCAGGACCCTGGCGGGCCTGGCCATGACCGCTGCCTCGCTCGATCCGGATGGCGCCACCACCACCGGCATCAACGTGCGCCGCATGCGCACGTACACGTTCCTGCTCGGCGGCGGGTTCGGCGCGATCGCCGGCGTGCTGGTCACGCCGCTGCTGTCGATGAACTACCAGATGGGCATCGGCCTCACGCTGAAGGGCTTTGCCGCGGCCATTCTCGGCGGCCTGGGCAATCCGCTCGGGGCCGTGGCGGGAGGCCTGCTGCTCGGCCTGGCGGAATCGCTGGCGGTGGTGGGTTTCCCGTCTGGCTATCGCGACGTGATCGCGCTGTCGATCCTGATCGTCATCATGATTCTGCTGCCCAACGGCGTGCTGGGCCGGGCCGGGCGCAAGGGAGGATAACCATGAACCCGTCACGCGCGTTCATCCTGGCTGGCGTGTTGCTGTGGGTGGCGGCCGGGCAGCTGCTGTCGCGGCACCACGTCGACCTGCTCAACTTCGCCGCCATCCTGGCCGTGGGCGGCCTTGGCGTGGGCCTGCTGCTGGGGCAGTGCGGCATCGTCAACCTGGCGCAGGCCTCGTTCTACGGCATCGGCGCATACGCCTCGGCGTACTGCACCACGGCGCTGGGCTGGCCGGCGTTGGCCGGTGCGGCCGCCGGGCTGGCCATCAGCGCCGCGCTGGCTGCGGCCATCGGCGTGCCGGTGCTGCGCCTGGGCGGCTTCTTCCTGGCGCTGGCGACGCTGGCGGTGGGAAGCATCGCCAACGTGCTGTTCTTCGAGTGGGACTGGCTGACCGGCGGCACGCTGGGAATCGGCGGCATTCCCAAGCTGTCCTGGTTCGGCTATGTGCTGGACACCCCGGAGCGCTACTACTACTTCGTCTGGCCGCTGCTCGCGGTGCTGCTGTGGCTGGTCGACAACCTGGTCAAGGGCCGCCCGGGCCTGGCCATGCGGGCGATGCGCGATGCCGCGCCGGCGGCGCAGGTGCTGGGCGTGGACATGCACCGGCTGAAGACCTCGATGTTCGTGCTGTCGGCCATGCTGGGCTCGCTGGCCGGGACCTTGTTTGCCCACTATGTGTCGTTCGTCAGCGTGCAGAGCTTTACGGTGGAGCGCTCCATCGTGTTTCTGCTGGTGCCGGTGGTGGCGGGTGCCCGCTCCACCTATGGCGTGATCCTTGGTGCGCTGTTCGTCTCGCTCGTGCCGGAACTGCTGAGCGGGCTGGGGGATTTCCACCAGGTGCTGTTCGGCGCGGTGCTGGTGCTGGTGGTCACGCTGATGCCCGGCGGGATGACGGGCGGCATCGCTGGTGCGCTGCAGCGCATGCGCGGACTGAAGGAGGCAAGTTGACATCCTCCCCTCCCTAAAGGGAGGAGTTTCCCTCTGCAGGCGATCGATGTCCCGATCGGGCAAGGACATTTAGCGCAGCGTTCACATCGCGATCATGTACAGCACCGCATCCACTGCATACCCACTGCCATATTCCAAGGTCTGCGATACCTTTCGGCGTCTCCGGCGGCATCGCGTCGCACGAAGAACAAACCTGGGTGGTGAAACGTTCGTCGACTTCCTCGTACCACGCGCCATGCGCAATCGCCTTGTACGCGAGCATTGTGCGGAAGGACGACCAGCCCGCATCGAGGACGGACTTCGCCACGCCGGTCTTGGCGAGGCCGGCGGCGTTCACATTCCCCACCGCGATGTAGTCGAAGTCCCGCACGATGCGATGCGAGAGCTTGTGCAGAAAGTCACGCCGCCCATTTTTGATGCGCGCGTCGAGGTTCGTGGCCTGTCGTTTCTTGCGCGCACGCTGCGCCTTGGCCAGCGCTTGCTCGAGTCGGCCAAGGTGGCGCGGATTCTCGACCTTTTCGCCGGTGGACAGCGTGGCAAGGTCCTTCAAGCCAAGATCGATGCCGACGCCGCGTTCCGGGGGCCGGGCCTGGGTGTCGGCAACTTCAATCACGATGTTCAGGAACCAATTGCCTCGCGCATCGCGGGAGAAATTGGTGCCGTCCTTGATCTTGCCCTCGGGAAGGGGGCGGGAGCTGAACACGCGAAACGTGTTGCCGGCAAAGCGGAATCCGTCGCCCGAGCGCTTGAGATCCCGGCCCTTGAGCGGTGCCCAACCGAGCGACTTGCGGCCGCGATAGCGCAGGCACGGCCGGCGGTGCTGGCTACGCGACTTGGCGTACTGCTCGCAAACCGCGTTGATTGTGCCGGAATGGATACGGAGTTCCTTGCTGCTGCCGGTCGTCAGCACGTTCAGATCGAAACCCGTGGGCCACTTCTTGCCCCATTTGAGCGCGTGCTTCTGCGTGTCATTGCAGAAGTTCCAGACGTAGTTCACCGCGCGGCTCTGCTGATTGAGCAGGCCGTTCAGCGACTTCACCCGGTAGCGATAGACCAGAGGCATGCCGGTCATTCCAATTTGGGATTGCTTGCTGCCGGCAGCACTCCTTTCACTCCCCGCCCTGAAGGGCGAGGTTTTTCGGAGCAAGTCTGATGAACCATCCCGTTCCTGCTTTTGGCGCGGCGCCACAAGCCGTGCGCCCGGCGCAGGCATTACTGCGCCTCGACGCGGTCGCGCACAGCTTCGGCGGGCTGGAGGTGCTGCGCAATGTCAGCTTCGACGTGCCGGCCGGCCATATCGTCGGCCTGATCGGTCCGAACGGCAGCGGCAAGACCACCTGCTTCAATATCGTCTCCGGCTTTCTGCGCCCGAAGGGGGGCAAGGTGTCGCTGGCGGGGCGGGACATCACCGCCGACACCGTCCAGCAGCGCAGCCGCGCCGGCCTGGTGCGCACCTTCCAGACGCCACAGGTGTTCGAGCACATGACCGTGCTCGAGAACCTGATGGCAGGCTGCCACAAGGCCACCCACGCTGGCGTGCTGCAGGCGATGCTGCGCACGCCGGCGTCGCGCCGCGAGCTGGCGGCCATGCACGACGCCGCGCTGGCATGCGCCGGCAAATTCGGGCTGGAGCGCTTGCTGCAGCACCGGGCCGGCACCCTCCCGGCGGGCCAGCGGCGCATCGTCGAACTGGCGCGTGCCTGCATCGGCAATCCGGAACTGCTGTTGCTGGACGAGCCGTCGTCGGGGCTGAACAGCGAAGAGATCGAACTGCTGCGCGCATGGATCGTGCGCCTGCACCAGGAGGGCATGACCATCCTGCTGGTCTCGCACGACATGGGGCTGATGACGATCTGCGGTACGGCCCATGTCCTCTATTACGGTGAAATCATCGCCAGCGGGGCGCTGCACGAGGTGCAGGCCGATCCGCGCGTGCGTGAAGCCTATCTGGGAGTCTGACCATGCTCAACGTGAAAGGCCTGCGCGCCGGTTACGGCGCGGTGCCGGTGCTGCACGATGTCGACATGACGGTCGCGCCGGGCGAGGCGGTGGCGGTGGTGGGCGCCAACGGCGCCGGCAAGACCGCGCTGGTGCGCACGCTGGCCGGCCTGATCCGGCCGATGGCCGGCAGCATCGTCAAGGACGGGGCGGAGATCGGCCATGTCCCCGGGCATCGCCGCTTCAGGCATGGCATCGGCGTAGTGCTGGAAAACCGCAACCTGTTTGCCGAGCTGTCGGTGCGCGACAACCTGCGCCTGGCCGAGCAGGCCGGCAAGCGCGCCCGCGGCGGCGCGCTGCGCTACACCTATGACGATGTATGCGATCTGTTTGCGCTGCTGCGCGAACGTGCCGACAGCGCGGTCGGGCTGCTGTCCGGGGGGCAGCAGCAGATGGTGGCGATCGCGCGCGCGCTGTTGCTCCAGCCCGACCTGCTGATCATGGATGAACTCACCACCGGCCTGGCGCCCCGCATCGTCAAGGAGATCCTGGCGGTGCTGAACCAGCTGCGCGCGCGCGGGCTGAGCATCTTGCTGGTCGAACAAAGCGTGGCGATCGCCGCGGACATGACGGATCGCGCCTACGTGCTGTCAGTGGGGCGCGTGATCCATGAAGTCCGGCGCGGCGAATGGCAGGCGCTGCTGAACGACAAGACCCTGGTGAAGGCTTACCTTCATGGCTGACCTGGAGACCACGACGATGGCATTGGGCGAAGCTGCGGACCTTGCCGCACTCACGCAAGCCGATCAGGCGCGCTATCGCGCCATGCTGTCCGGCGACCTGGCTGCGCTCGATGCCCTGCTGGCCGACGAGCTTTCCTATACGCACTCCTCGGCATTGCGCGAGAGCAAGGCGGAGTACCTTGGCTCGATCCGCAGCGGGCGGGTGCGCTACCTGCAAGCGAGCCTGGCGGAGGTGGGGCAGGCGGTCTACGGCGACATGGCCGTGATGCAGGGCAAGGCCCTGCTCAGGGCCGTGGTCGACGGGACGGAGCGCACGCTCGACAACCGCTTTCTCAGCGTGTGGAGGCGCCATCAGGGCGCGTGGCAGATGCTGGCCTGGGCCTCGACGCCGATGCCGGCCGCGAGCGCGCCGCCCGTGCCCGTAGCCTCTTGACGGCAGCATGCGGAGCAGCACCGATGGACCCGGACGACACGTACTTCATCATCCATTGCCTGGACCATGCCGACGCGCTGCCGCGCCGGCTGGCAAGCCATGACGCGCACCGCAGCGCGACACTTGCCACCCTGGGGCTGAACCTGAATGTTCATTTCCATATCTCGCAGAACTGCCACCCCACTTAAGTTGGGGGTTTGCGCCGCGAAAATCAGGGCCCGTTTTTCGCCGCTTGTTATAGATTGTTAAGACATATAAGAGCGTGGGTTTCGCATAGAACCCCAGCCAATAAGTGCACTATTAGCATCAGTCGTTGGTGACGGCCGTTCAGCCGCATGGTTGCCATCGACATCCGGGGGGAAACAATCTTGCGCCAGACGCTTGCGCGCGCGCTGCGCCCGCTTGGACGCCTTGGGTCGCGCACCATCACCGCGGGCACCTTGCTGCTTGGCGTGATGACGACGGCTGTCGTCTATGCGTTCTGCACCGACCTGCTTGAGAAGGACGTCCGCCTGCGTTTTGAGAACGATACCGGCGACGTGATCCAGCAGATCGATACACGGATCCGCCTCTATACCGATGTTCTGGTGACCATGCAGGCGCTGTTCGGCGCCAGCGACCATGTCTCGCGCGGCGAGTTTCGCGATTTCGTCAGCGGCTTGAACCTGCCGCAGCGCTATCCCGGTTTCCAGACGCTGAACTACGCGCCCTACGTGCCGGCGGCCGAGATCGACGCCTTTGTCGCCCGGCAGCGCAGCGATCCGATCCTGCGCGAGGCCGGCGTGACGTTCAACGTCCGCCCTCCCGGCCAGCGGCCGGGGCATTTCGTGCTGACCTATGTCGAACCGCTCGCCCTCAACCTGGCGTCGATCGGCATCGACATGGGCGCCGAGCCACGCCGCCTGGCCGCGCTGGAACGCGCGCGCGATACCGGGCAGCCAGTCAGCAGCGGGCGCCTGATCTTCAGCGAGGCAAAGAACCCGCATGTGGGCATCGCGCTGCGCCTGCCGGTGTACCGCAAGGTGCCCGACCTGGATTCCGTGGAAGCGCGCCGGCGCGCCTATGTCGGCTCGGTTGGCGCGGGGATCCGGGTGGACGACCTGCTGAAGGACCTGGTCAGCAATGAGAACCTGCGCCGGATCCGGTTCCGCGTGCATGATGCCGGAGACTTCGCGCAGGCGGCGGTTCCGCTCTCTGCAGCCAACCTGCTCTATGACAGCGTGACCGGCCTGGCGGCCAGGGAACGCAGCCGGGTTGCTGGCGGCAGCACCGTCCACGCCAGTGCCGCGCATGGCGCGACCGCACTGGCGGACGCCCAGGCGGCCCCGGGCCAGCATGACCTGGCCAAGAGCGTGGTGCGGAATTTCGGCGGACGGCGCTGGGTGATTGCGTTTGCTGCCGATGCCAAGGCCATCAGTGGTCCGCAGCGCTACCTGCCGGGGCTGGTGGTGATTTCCGGCCTGATCATCAGCGTGCTGCTGGGGTGGCTGGCCTACGCGTTGTCGAGTTCGCGCGCGCGCGCCGTGGCCGTGGCCGACCAGATGACGCACAGCCTGCGCGACAGCCAGGCCGCGCTTGCCGAGGCGCAGCAGATTGCCCACCTGGGCGACTGGCGCATCGACCTGGACCAGGACATCGCGCACTTTTCCCAGGAAATGGCGCGCCTGCTAGGCTTGCGCGGCGACAAGCCGACTCCGGAAGCGCTGTTCCAGGCGATCGACGCCGGCCATCGCGCCGTGCTGCGGGAAAGGATGCGGACAGCCCTGCAGGATCGCCAGCCGTTCGAGTTCGAGTGCCCGTACCGGTCGCGGCGCGGACGCCGGGGCTGGCTGCACCTGATCGGCCACGCGCATGGAGCGGCGGACAGCGCAGTGCTGCGGGGCACCGCGCAGGACATCAGCCAGCGCAGGTCCGCCGAGCAGGCCAGGACGCAGGAACACCAGATTGCCCTGCACCTGGCCACCGCCACCAGCGAGATCGAGGTGTTGGAGGGGATTGTCCACACGCTGCTCGAAGGCATGGACTGGGAGGCCGGTGCCTTCTGGCCGGGCGATGACAGCCAGGGGCTGAAGCTGCCGCCGGTCTACCTGGCCCGCGTCAAGACGCTGCAGCCGTGGCTCGCCGAGCGCCCTGCAGGGCCGGCCGGCGCCGCGGTCTTGCCGGCGCCGCAATGGTATGCAAGCCGCAGCGCGATGGCCCGGCATCCGCAAGCCAGGTGGCTCGACGCGGGCGGTATCCGGACGGTGTTCGCCTTCCCGCTGAGCCGGGGCCACGTGAGCCTCGGCGTGGTCGAACTCTATTCCCGCGGCAAGCGCAGCCCCGATACGCATGCGCTCGCGATGGCGAGCGGCATTGCCAATCAGACCGGGCACTTCCTGCTGCGGCGCCAGGCCGAGGAAAACCTGCGCTTCATCGCCAATCACGATGCCCTTACCGGGCTGCCCAACCGCCTCATGTTCAAGGCCGAGTTCGAGCAGGCGCTGACCCGTGCCCGCGCCAGCGGCCAGGCCCTGCATGTCATCTTCGTGGACCTGGACGAATTCAAGGTCGTGAACGACACCATCGGCCACAATGCCGGCGACATCGTGCTGCGCGAGATGGCCGACCGGTTGCGCGGCAGCCTGGAGGAGGTGGAGCTGATCACCCGCTTCGGCGGCGATGAATTCGTCGTGCTGCTGGACCCCAAGGGCGATTCGACGATCCTGGACCGGACCATTGCCCGGATCCAGGCTGCGCTCGCGCCAGGCTTCGTCGTCAACGAGTCGGAACTGCGCATGACGGCAAGCATCGGCATCAGTTCCTTCCCCGAGGACGGCAGCGACTGGCAGACCCTGCTCAAGCATGCCGACCTGGCCATGTATGGTGCCAAGCAGCTCGGCAAGAACGGCTACCAGTTCTACTGCCGGGGCATGAGCGCGTCGCTGCAGCGGCGCATCGACATGGAGTCGCACCTGCACCGCGCGCTCGAGCAGGACGAATTCATCCTCTACTACCAGCCGCGCATTGCGCTCGCGTCGGGAGCGTGCACGGCGGTCGAGGCACTGATCCGCTGGCGCCACCCGGAACTCGGCCTGGTCATGCCCGGAGATTTCATTCCCTTCGCGGAGCAGAGCGGCGCCATTGTCGAGATCGGTGCCTGGGCCCTGCGCGAAGCGTGCCGGCAGAATGCCGCATGGCGCGCGCAGGGACTGCCGCCGGTGCGTGTTTCAGTCAATCTTTCGGCACGGCAGTTCGCCGACAAGTCGCTCAGGCTGACCATCATCGATGCCCTGCGGCAAGCCGGGCTGCCCGGCAACCTGCTGGAGCTTGAACTCACCGAGAGCATGGTCATGCGCGATGCCGAACAGGCGTCCAGCTGGCTCTCGCGCCTGAAGCGCACCGGTGTCCGGCTGGCGATCGACGACTTCGGCACTGGCTACTCCTCGCTCGCCTACCTGAGCCGCTTCCCGATCGATACGGTCAAGATCGACGGCAGCTTTGTCCGCTACATACCGGAAAGCCGCAGCGACACGCAGATTACCAGCGCGGTGATCGGCCTTGGCCACCGGCTTGGCCTCGAAGTGGTCGCCGAAGGCGTGGAAAACGAGGTGCAACTCGAGTTCCTGCGCCGCGAAGGCTGCGACGAAGTGCAGGGCTACTACTTCAGCCATCCGCTGCCGCCGGCGAAGATCACTGCCTTCCTGGCCAGCCGCATGGAGAACGGTCCCGCTCTCGAGCATGGACCGCAACCGATGCGCGCCTGACTGCCCGTCAGTCCGGTGCGTGCTTAAGCAGTCCAATAACAGGGAGCTAGATCATGCAGGACCGTACTATTGAAATCATGTGGCAGGCCATCGACGCCCTGGACTTTTCCAGGATGAAGGCCAAGCTGCTGCATCAGAAGCATGCGCATTGGTCGCCGGAATCGCTGGAGCAGGCGGAGAGCGGCTACCGGCAATTCCTCAAGCTGGCGGCGAAGCATCCGGACACGCCCGCCGTCCCCAGCGAGCAGGTGGATGCCTTCTGGCATGCCCACATCCTGGACACCAGGCGCTATGCGAGCGATTGCGAGCGCATCTTCGGCTATGTCCTTCACCATGACCCCTACGTTGGCATCGACGGTCCGGAGGACGAGGCCCGCCTCCTGCAAATGGCCGCTGCGAGCGATGCGCTGAGCATGCGCGAATTCGGCAGCCCGCTGACGTCTGCCGCATATTGTGCCCGGGCAGCGGCCGACGAGCCCGCGTACTGCGCACGCATTGCCAGGACGGAGGCACCGGCGTACTGCGCGCGCATGGCCAAGGTGGAAGAGGCCGCGTACTGCGCACGCATGGCCAAGGCGGAAGAGGCCGCGTACTGTGCACGCATCGCCAGGACGGACGAACCTGCGTACTGCGCGCGCATGGCCAGGGCGGAAGAGCCCGCGTATTGCGCACGTATCGCCAGGGCGGAAGAGCCGGCGTACTGCGCCCGCATTGCCACGGCCGGCGCCCCCGCATACTGCGCACTGGCTTCGCCCCAGGCCGCGGCCTGCTGAAGGCCTGCATTCGTGGCCGGGCGGGCGTCGTCAGCCTGGCCACGTTGCCCACGCCGGCCCTCCCGGTTGCCGCGAGGCACAGGTGCTGCATCGCGCATTGGCCGCGGCACCCATGAAATGAAAAATTTCATTTCTGAAATTCGTTAAGCCAGCCTCGGAAGAAAATCTTCTGCCAAATCAAAGGGATGGTGCCTGAACCGGCCGTGGCCCGGTTCTTGCGGCAGCAGGACGGGACGGGCGCGTATTTCATCGTGCCTGCAAACCTGCCGTCGCCCTGCATCGCGCTGCGTCGTGGGCAGGCGAACCTGGTCTTGATGAGGAAGGCACCACGATGTACTACGGAAGAATCGGAGCCCGCGCGCACAGCCGCGAGCTTGCCGGGGACGGCGATCAGCCACTTGCCGGCCAGAACCGAAGCGAGCATGGCGATCGGGACCAGCAGTCGCCAAAGCGGGCCAACTGGGCGTGGGCCGCTGCATCGGCGCACTATGACTGGATGGACTCGCACGTCCCATTTGCCCAATACGACTAGCAGCCCGGGCAAGCCTTGCGCCCGTGCTGCATCCCCGATCACCTGATCCTGCCGTGGCGGTTGCGCGCGGCTGGTTCGCTTCCCTGCATCCCATGGACTACGCCCCTATCCGCTCCCTGCTGATTGCCAACCGTTCCGAGATCGCGATCCGCGTGATGCGCGCGGCCGCCGAGATGAACGTGCGCACGGTGGCAATCTATTCGAAGGAAGACCGGCTCGCGCTCCATCGCTTCAAGGCCGATGAGAGCTACCTGGTCGGCGAGGGCAAGAAGCCACTGGCGGCTTACCTCGACATCGACGATATCCTGCGCATTGCCAGGCAGGCGAAGGTCGACGCCATTCATCCGGGCTATGGCTTCCTTTCAGAGAACCCGGACTTCGCGCAGGCCGTGATCGACGCGGGTATCCGCTGGATCGGCCCGTCGCCCGAGGTCATGCGCAAGCTTGGCAACAAGGTGGCGGCGCGCAACGCGGCGATCGACGCGGGCGTGCCGGTGATGCCGGCAACCGATCCGCTGCCGCATGACCTGGACACGAGCAAGCGCCTCGCCGCCGGCATCGGCTATCCGCTGATGCTCAAGGCAAGCTGGGGCGGCGGCGGACGCGGCATGCGGGTCCTGGAAAGCGAGCAGGACCTTGAGGGGGCGCTCGCCGCGGCGCGGCGCGAGGCGCTGGCTGCGTTCGGCAACGACGAGGTGTATGTCGAGAAGCTGGTGCGCAACGCGCGCCATGTCGAAGTGCAGGTGCTCGGCGACACGCACGGCAACCTCGTGCATCTCTATGAGCGCGACTGTACCGTGCAGCGGCGCAACCAGAAGGTGGTGGAGCGGGCGCCCGCGCCATACCTCGACGATGCCGGCCGGGCCGCGCTGTGCGAATCGGCCCTGCGGCTGATGCGCGCGGTCGGCTACACGCATGCCGGTACGGTCGAGTTCCTGATGGATGCCGACTCCGGCCAGTTCTACTTCATCGAGGTCAATCCGCGCATCCAGGTCGAGCACACGGTCACGGAGATGGTCACCGGGATCGATATCGTCAAGGCGCAGATCCGCGTGACCGAAGGCGGCCATCTCGGCATGACCGAGAACACGCGCAATGAGAACGGCGAGATCGTCGTGCGCGCCGCGGGCGTGCCGGTGCAGGAAGCGATTTCGCTCAACGGTCACGCGCTGCAATGCCGGATCACCACCGAGGACCCGGAGAACGGCTTCCTGCCGGACTACGGCCGCCTCACCGCCTACCGCAGCGCGGCCGGCTTCGGCGTGCGCCTGGACGCCGGCACCGCCTACGGCGGCGCGGTGATCACGCCGTACTACGATTCGCTGCTGGTCAAGGTCACCACCTGGGCGCCGACCGCGCCCGAATCGATCCGGCGCATGGACCGCGCGCTGCGCGAGTTCCGCATCCGCGGCGTCGCGTCCAACCTGCAGTTCCTCGAGAACGTCATCAACCATCCCTCGTTCCGGTCCGGCGACGTCACCACGCGCTTTATCGACCTGACGCCGGAACTGCTGGCGTTCACCAAGCGCCTGGACCGCGCCACCAAGCTGCTGCGCTACCTGGGCGAGGTCAGCGTCAACGGGCACCCGGAGATGAGCGGCCGCACGCTGCCATCGCTGCCGCTGCCCGCACCGGTGCTGCCCGCCTTCGACACCGGCGGCGCGCTGCCCTACGGTACGCGCGACCGGCTGCGCGAGCTGGGCGCGGAGAAGTTCTCGCGCTGGATGCTGGAGCAGAAGCAGGTGCTGCTGACCGATACCACCATGCGCGACGCGCACCAGTCGCTGTTCGCCACGCGCATGCGCACCGCCGACATGCTGCCGATCGCGCCGTTCTATGCGCGCGAACTGTCGCAGCTGTTCTCGCTGGAGTGCTGGGGCGGCGCCACCTTCGACGTGGCGCTGCGCTTCCTCAAGGAAGACCCGTGGCAGCGCCTTGAGCAACTGCGCGAGCGCGTTCCCAACGTGCTGTTCCAGATGCTGCTGCGCGGCTCCAACGCGGTTGGCTACACCAATTATGCGGACAACGTGGTGCGTTTCTTCGTGCGCCAGGCGGCCAGCGCCGGCGTGGATGTGTTCCGCGTGTTCGATTCACTGAACTGGGTGCGCAACATGCGCGTGGCGATCGATGCTGTCGGCGAGAGCGGCGCGCTGTGCGAAGGCGCGATCTGCTATACCGGCGACCTGTTCGACAAGTCGCGCGCCAAATACGACCTGAAGTACTACGTAGGCATCGCGCGCGAGCTGAAGCAGGCCGGCGTGCACGTGCTGGGCATCAAGGACATGGCCGGCATCTGCCGTCCGCAGGCCGCGGCGGCACTGGTCAGGGCGCTCAAGGAAGAGACCGGGCTGCCGGTGCATTTCCATACTCACGATACCAGCGGCATCTCGGCCGCTTCGGCGCTGGCCGCGATCGAGGCCGGCTGCGATGCGGTCGACGGCGCGCTCGACGCCATGAGCGGGCTGACCTCGCAACCCAACCTGTCGAGCATCGCCGCGGCCCTGGCCGGCAGCGAGCGCGATCCCGGCCTCAGCCTGGAGCGCCTGCACGAGGCGTCGATGTACTGGGAAGGGGTGCGCCGCTACTACGCGCCGTTCGAATCCGAAATCCGCGCCGGCACCGCCGACGTGTACCGCCACGAGATGCCCGGCGGCCAGTACACCAACCTGCGCGAGCAGGCGCGCTCGCTCGGCATCGAGCATCGCTGGACCGAGGTGTCGCGGGCCTATGCCGAGGTCAACCAGATGTTTGGCGACATCGTCAAGGTGACGCCGACGTCCAAGGTGGTCGGCGACCTGGCCTTGATGATGGTGGCCAACGACCTGAGCGCCGCCGATGTGTGCGATCCCGCCAGGGAGACTGCCTTCCCTGAATCGGTGGTGTCGCTGTTCAAGGGCGAGCTGGGCTTTCCGCCGGACGGCTTCCCCGCGGAACTGTCGCGCAAGGTGCTGCGCGGCGAGCCGCCCGTGCCGTACCGGCCCGGCGACCAGATCCCGCCGGTCGACCTCGACGCGGCGCGCGCCGCGGCCGAAGCGGCGTGCGAGCAGCCGCTCGACGACCGCCAGCTGGCTTCGTACCTGATGTACCCGAAGCAGGCCGGCGAGTACCACGCGCATGTGCGCAACTACAGCGACACCTCGGTGGTACCCACGCCGGCATACCTGTACGGCCTGCAGCCGCAGGAAGAAGTGGCGATCGACATCGCTGCCGGCAAGACCCTGCTGGTCTCGCTGCAAGGCACGCACCCCGATGCCGAAGAGGGTGTCATCAAGGTCCAGTTCGAGCTGAACGGGCAGTCGCGCACCACGCTGGTCGAGCAGCGCAGCACGACGCAAGCGGCGGCAGCGCGCCATAGCCGTCCGGTTGCCGAACCCGACAATCCGCTGCATGTCGCCGCGCCCATGCCGGGCTCGATCGTGACGGTGGCGGTGCAGCCGGGGCAGCGCGTGGCCGCGGGCACGACGCTGCTGGCGCTGGAGGCGATGAAGATGGAAACCCATATCGCGGCGGAGCGGGACTGCGAGATCGCCGCAGTCCATGTTCAGCAGGGGGATCGCGTGGCGGCGAAGGATCTGCTGATCGAACTGAAGGGCTGACGTTGGCCGGCAGGGCGCAGGCTCCGATTTGCATCCTGCAGCGAACCGTCCGCCACTTCCACCACGCCGTTCAGACAGATCCCGGCTACGTGCAATTGTCGCGGTACGCCTGCTGCAGTTGCTTGCGCGTCTTGTCGCGTTCGATCTTGGGAATGGTCCGGCCCTGCGCGTTCTGCGTGCCCGGGGCGGAATGGTACGAACGCCTTTTTGATGTGGCGTTGTACTGCTCCTTCAGCTCCTCGCACTTCGCGCGTGCGGCCTCTTCGGGATCCTGGGTGGCGGCCGACGGGGGGCGATAGGGATTGGTCCCGCCCTGAACGGCATCCGATATGGCGCTCGCGGCACCCTCGGTCGATGCGCGCTGCGCCAGCGCCGCCGAGGCGCAGCCCAGTGCCACCAGGCCGGCTACCAGGCATCTCTTGGATATCGGCATCGTTCTCTCCCCGGTGATGGATAACGGGCATGCCCGCCAGACAACCATCATATGTGCCCGTCGCGGGATTGTCAGAACCTGATGGTTGTCGACAGCGCGCAGACCTGCGCAGGCAGCATGGCAGCACGAGGAGGTGTTGCGATGCAGCATCGGAGCGGCTCGCGGGGGCCTCGGCCTGGTGCCGCCAGCGCAATCCAAAATCCTTTTTTCTTTGCTTCGATGCACATTTGTCGAAGCGCGACCTCCTATAGTCGATGCATACTCCTTGCCTGCCCAGGGCATAACTCGACCCATGCAGCCCCAGAACCTGACCCCCGCCGCGCAGCGCGAAGTCGACAAGGCACCCGGATGGTTGCGCTGGCTCCCGGGACTGCTGGTGTTGAAGAACTATCAGCCGGCCTGGCTGCCGAAAGACCTCGCCGCCGGTCTGGTGCTCACGACCATGCTGGTGCCGGTCGGCATCGCCTACGCCGAGGCCTCCGGCGTGCCCGGTGTCTACGGGCTCTACGCCACCATGGTCCCGCTGCTGGTGTATGCCCTGCTTGGCCCGAGCCGGATCCTCGTGCTGGGGCCGGATTCGGCGCTGGCGGCGCCAATCCTGGCGGTGGTGTTGCAGGTCTCCGGCGGCGATCCGGGGCGCGCGGTCATGGTGGCCAGCATGATGGCGATCGTGTCGGGCGTGGTCTGCATCGTGATGGGGCTGTTGCGGCTGGGGTTCATTACCGAATTGCTGTCCAAGCCGATCCGCTACGGCTACATGAACGGGATCGCGCTCACCGTGCTGGTCAGCCAGTTGCCCAAGCTGTTCGCCATCTCGATCGAAGACGCCGGCCCGCTGCGGGAGATGATCAGCCTCGGCCGGGCGATCCTGGGCGGCGAGACCAACTGGTACAGCTTTGCGGTCGGCGCGGGCAGCCTGGTGCTGATCCTGTTGCTGAAGCGCTTCGAGCGCGTGCCCGGCATCCTGATTGCCGTGATCGTCGCGACGGTGGCCGTCAGCATGTTCGATCTCGACCAGAACGGGGTGAAAGTGCTGGGCAAGACCCCGCAAGGGCTGCCGGGCTTTGTCGTGCCCTGGGTCAGTGGCGCGGACCTGGTTGCGATCCTGCTGGGCGGCATTGCCGTCGCGCTGATCTCGTTCGCGGATACCAGCGTGCTGTCGCGCACCTTTGCCGCGCGCACCAACACCCGGGTCGACCCGAACCAGGAGATGGTCGGCCTGGGCGCCGCCAACCTGGCCGCGGGATTCTTCCAGGGCTTTCCGATCAGCAGCAGCGCGTCCCGTACGCCGGTGGCCGAAGCCGCGGGCGCGAAGACCCAGCTCACCGGAGTCGTGGGCGCACTGGCCGTGGCGCTGCTGCTGATGTTCGCGCCCAACCTGCTGCAGTACCTGCCAAACAGCGCACTGGCCGCGGTGGTGATCGCGGCGGCCATAGGCCTGTTCGAGTTCGCGGACCTGAAGCGCATCTACCGCATCCAGCAGTGGGAGTTCTGGCTGTCGATGGTCTGCTTTGCCGCGGTTGCCGTGTTCGGGGCGATCCCGGGGATCATCCTGGCCGTGGTCCTTGCAGTGATCGAATTCCTTTGGGACGGCTGGCGGCCACACTATGCCGTGCTCGGCCGTGTCGAGGGCCTGCGCGGCTACCACGACACCAAGCGCTACCCGGATGCCGAGCGCATCGACGGGCTGCTGCTGTTCCGCTGGGATGCGCCGCTGTTCTTCGCCAATGCCGAGCTGTTCCAGGCGCGGCTGATGGAAGCGATCGACGAATCGCCGACACCCGTGCGCAGGGTGGTGGTGGCGGCCGAACCGGTGACCAGCGTCGACGTCACCTCGGCCGACATGCTGCGTGAACTGAGCGGCATCCTGCGCGAGCGCGGCATCGCGCTGCATTTTGCCGAGATGAAGGACCCGGTGCGCGACAAGCTCAAGCGCTTCGAGCTGATGGAAGCGATCGGCGACAAGAACTTCCACCCCACGGTGGGCAGTGCGGTGGATGACTACGTCGACAAGCCAGCCTGAACCGTTACGGTCCAGGCTGGTTGCGCCGCGCGCCGGCTACTCCAGCCGGAACCCGGTCTGCTTGATGGCGAGCGCCCATTTCTTCTGCTCTGCCGCCATGAACGTCGCAAACTGGTCCGGAGAGCTCTGGCTGGCCGGCTCATAGCCCTTGCTGACAAGCTGCTGGCGCACACCTGGCGCATTCAGCGCCTTGTCGATTTCCTTGCTCAGCAGCGCAACGATCTCCCTGGGCGTGCCGGCAGGCGCGACCAGGCCATACCATTCGCTGGCTTCTATGCCCGGGAAGCCGGCTTCCGCCATGGTCGGCACGTCGGGGAACAACGGCAGCCGCTGCTTGCTGGCCACGGCGATGCCCTTGAGCTGGCCGCCCTTGACGAACGGCATCACCGCCGGCACGCCGTGGAACATCATGTGGATATGGCCTCCCACCATGTCGGTCAGCGCCTGGGGTCCGCCCTTGTACGGCGCGTGCACGACGTTGATATGCGCGGTTTCCTTGAACACCTCGCTGATCACGTTCTGCTGGGTGCCCGGGCCGGGCGAGGCATAGCTGAGCTTGCCGGGCTCCGCCTTGGCCCGTGCCACCAGTTCCTTGACCGAGCCGCCCACGGACGGGTTGACCACCAACATGTACGGCGAGCTTGCCATCAGCCCCAGCGGCGCGAAGTCCTTGCCCATGTCGAAGGGCAGGTTCTTATGCAGGCTGGCGTTGATCGCCATCGGCGCGCTGGCGACCAGCAGCGTGTAGCCATCCGGCGCCGCCTTGGCGCCCATGCCGGCGCCGATATTGCCGGTCGCCCCGGGGCGGTTGTCGACCACGACTTGCTGCCCGAGGCTGGCGGTCATCTTCTCGGCCACCGTGCGGGTGACGGCATCGACGCCGCCGCCTGCCGGCCACGGCACGATGATGCGGATTGGCCGGTTGGGATATCCGCCTTGTGCCAGCGCGCTGGTGGCGCAGGCAGCCAATGCGATCGCGCCCAGGGTACGGCCAAAACGGTTCAATACGGATTTCATCTGTTGTCTCCTCGCTGTCTCTGACGGGCCCCGGTGAAGGTGACGGGGCTTTCGTTGGTTCAGTCTTTGGTTTATGCCGCTTCAGTAGCTTTGATTTGTCCCGGCTTTGCGCTCCCTTGATGCCATTGCGCCATCAGCCGCTCCCAGCGCGTGCGCGTGGCCGCCAGGTTGCGCGCCTTGACGTGGCCGTAGCCGCGGATCTCCTGCGGCAGCCGGGCAATCTCCAGCGCCAGCTCGAGCTTTTGCGCGGAAAGTGCCGGCAGCAAGGCTTCCACGCTGCGCCGGTATTCACCGATCAGGGCCCGCTCCTCCTTGCGCTCCAGGGTGTAGCCGAAAGGATCGAATGCCGTGCCGCGCAGGCCCTTGAAGCGGGCCAGTACACCGAATGCGGTGCGCATCCACGGGCCATAGGTGCCCTTGACCAGTTCGCCGGCCTGGCTCTTCCGCGCAAACAGGGGAGGGGCCAGGTGGTGCACCAGCCGGACCTTGCCTTCGAACATCGACGCGATCTGCTGGCGGAATGCGGCTCCGGTATGCAGGCGAGCCACCTCATATTCGTCTTTATAGGCCATCAGCTTGAACAGCGAGCGGGCCACGGCTTCGGTCAGCCGGGTGCCGCCGACGACCGATTCCGCCGCCTTTACGCGTCCGACAAACGACTCGTATTGCGCCGCGTAGGTCCGGTTCTGGTAGCCGGTCAGGAATTCGGCGTGCTTCTTCATGAGTTCCTCCACCGGCACCTTGCGCACGAACTGGATCACCTGCGAGCCGGCCGGCTGCGCGGGTATCTTCGACATATCGTGGGCGCACAGCCGGCCCCATTCGAAGGCCGCCTTGTTGCTGTCGACCTGCACGCCGTTGAGTTCGATGGCGCGCATCAGGGCCGCGTGCGACAGCGGGACCTTGCCTTTCTGCCAGGCATAGCCGAGCAGCAGCAGGTTGGCGTAGATCGACTGGCCGAGCAGCTGCTTCGCCACCTGTTCGGCGTCGAAGCCGGCGAGCTGGCCCTTGCCGACGGACTGGGCGATCCTGCCCACGGCCTCGCCGACCTGGGGATCCCAGTCGGGGTTGCGGACAAAAGCCGCGGTGGGGGTGATATGGCTGTTCAGCACCACATAGGTCCGTGCCGGCGACATCGCGGCCAGCGAGGTCTTGCTGGCCGCGACCACGGTATCGCAGGCGATCACCAGGTCGGCCATTGCCATGTCGACGCGGCTCGCATGCAGGGCGTCCGGGCTGGCGGCGATCTGGATGTGGCTCCAGGTGGCCCCGCCCATCTGCGCCATGCCGGTCGCGTCCTGGGTGATCACGCCCTTGCCTTCGAGGTGGGCGGCCATGCCCAGCACGCCGCCGATGGTGACGATGCCGGTGCCGCCGATCCCCGCCACCACGATGCGCCGCGGCTTGCCGGCGTCCGGCAGCGTGGGCATCGGGATGGCCGGGGGCGTGGCGCGGCCGCTCGCGGTGGTGGCGGGCTTCTTCAGTTGGCCGCCTTCGACCGTGACAAAGCTCGGGCAGAAGCCCTTGGTGCAGGAGAAGTCCTTGTTGCAGGTGTCCTGGTTGACCTTGCGCTTGCGCCCGAAGTCGGTCTCGACCGGCTGCACCGCCAGGCAGTTGCTTTGCACGGAGCAATCGCCGCAACCTTCGCACACCAGCTCGTTGATGACCACGCGCCTGGCCGGATCGATCATGGTGCCGCGCTTGCGCTCGCGGCGCTTCTTGGTGGCGCAGGCCTGGTCGTAGATGATCACGGTCACGCCGGACACCTCGCGCAGCTCGCGCTGCACGGTATCGAGTTCGTCGCGGTGGCGCACGGTGACGCCGGCTGCGAGGTCGTCGACACCCTTGTACTTGCCCGGCTCGTCCGTGACAACGATGATCTGCCGGGCGCCTTCAGCGGCCAGTTCACGTGACATCGCCGGTACATCGAGCTGGCCGTCCACCGGCTGGCCGCCGGTCATGGCCACGGCGCTGTTGAACAGGATCTTGTAGGTCAGGTTCACGCCGGCGTGGATCGACTGGCGCACCGCCAGCAGGCCGGAGTGGTTGTAGGTGCCGTCGCCCAGGTTGGCGAACATATGGGTGCGCTTGCTGAAGGGTGCCTGGCCCATCCAGTGCACGCCTTCGCCGCCCATCTGCGACCATGAGGTGGTCGAGCGGTCCATCCACACCACCATGCCATGGCAGCCGATGCCAGCCGTCGCGACCGAGCCTTCCGGCACGCGGGTGCTGGTGTTGTGCGGGCAGCCCGGGCAGAACCACGGGAGGCGGTCGGTGGCGCGCGCATCGCCCTGGGCGGTGGCGCGTTCCTTGGCGTCGATTTCCTGCAGGCGCACGTCCATGCGCGCGGCCACGTCGGCCGGCACGCCCAGCGCCTTGAGCCGCTGCGCGATGGCCTTGGCCACCAGCGCGGGAGAGAGATCGGCCTTGGCGCGCAGCAGCCAGTCCTCGGCCGGCTTGCGGTGGCTCCATTCGCCGCCGGCGCCGTCGGCGTGGTGGTACTTGCCAAAGACGGCCGGGCGGGAGGTGGGTGGGTAGTGGTACAGCTCGTCCTTCAACTGCTGCTCGATCACGGGACGCTTTTCCTCGACCACCAGGATCTCGCGCAGCCCGCGCGCAAAGTCGCGCACGCTGTCGGGCTCCAGCGGCCATACCACGCTGACCTTGTGCAGCCGGACGCCGAGCGCGCGGCAGGTGGCATCGTCAAGCCCAAGGTCGAGCAGGGCCTGGCGCGTGTCGCTGTAGGCCTTGCCGCTGGCGATGATGCCAAGGCGGTCGTTGGATCCCTCGATCACGTTGTGGTTCAGGCGGTTGGCGCGCACATAGGCGAGCGCGGCCGGCCACTTGAATTCCATCATGCGCGCCTCGGCCGCGAGCGGATCGTCGGGCCAGCGGATATGCAGGCCGCCGTCTGGCAGGGTGAAGTCTTCCGGCAGCACGATGTGCACGCGATCCGAGTCGGTGGTCACGGAGGCGCCCGATTCCACCACCTCCTGCACGGTCTTCATGCCGGCCCACAGCCCGCTGAAGCGGCTCATGGCCAGGGCATGCACGCCCAGGTCGAGGATGTCCTGCACATTGGACGGGAAGAACACCGGCAGCCCGCACGCCATGAAGGTGTGGTCGCTCTGGTGGGCCAGCGTGCTGCTCTTGGAGACGTGGTCATCGCCGGCGAGCGCGATCACGCCGCCCAGCGGCGAGGTGCCGGCGAGGTTGGCATGCTTGAGCGCATCGCCGCTGCGGTCGACGCCGGGGCCCTTGCCATACCAGATGCCGAACACGCCGTCGTAGCGCTTGCTGGCGGTATCGAACTCCAGTTGCTGCGAGCCCCAGACCGCCGTGGCGCCGAGTTCCTCGTTGACGCCGGGTTTGAAGACCACGTGGTTGTCGGCAAGATGCTTCTTTGCCTGCCACAGCGCCTGGTCATAGGTGCCCAGGGGTGAACCGCGGTAGCCGGAAATAAAGGCGGCGGTGTTGTGGCCGGCCGCGGCATCGCGCTTGCGCTGCAGCAGCGGCAGGCGCACCAGCGCCTGCACGCCGCTCATGTAGGCACGGCCGGAGTCCAGCGCGTACTTGTCGTCGATCGACACGGCTCGCAGGGCCTGCCGGGCCGCGTCGGGGAGAATTGGAGCATTCATAGGGGCGATTTCAGGCAAACAGGGTTGAGCGGGGGCTGCCGGCGTGCGTTGGCACCCGGATTCCTGGCAATACTGGTGACGGAAGCGGCGCTAGCCGGGGAGGGGGATGCCGAGTTCCCGGCCGAGCGTATCCAGTGCCCGGACGACCGCGTCGGGCAGGGTGATGCCTTGCTCGCGGCCTTCGCGCTCGAGCGCTTCGCCACGGTGTCCGGGTAGCCGGGCGTCGGCGCCGCCGGCGGCAAGATAGTTGCCGGTCCACTGCGCCATGTAGTCGGCGAACAGCTCCTTGCCGGCAAAGGCGTCCGGCTTGACCAGCCACACAAAACCGCCCTGGCGGCCGACCGCGCCGGCGCCGCTGACAGTGTTGCGCGCCGGGGAAAGCGAGTCCGCGGTGGCGGCCATGGCGCCGGCCAGGCACTCCACCATCATGGCGATGCCGATGCCCTTGTGCCCGCCAGTGGGCAGCAGCGAGCCTTCCAGCGCGCGTTGCGCATCGGTGGTCGGGTGGCCGTCGGCGTCGAGCGCCCAGCCCGCGGGAATCGGCTTGCCTTCACGGGCGGCCAGCAGGATATGGCCGCGTGCGGCAACGCTGCAGGCCACGTCGAACACGATCGGTGCCGCACCCGGCAACGGGCAGCCGAAGGCAATGGGGTTGTGCCCGATCGCGGCGCGGGCAAAGCCTTCCATGCCCAGCACGGGCGGCGTGCGCTGGCCGACCATGCAGAAGGCCCCGGCCTCGGCGGCCAGCAATGCCGGGATACCGAGTGCGCCGAGATGGCCGCACGATTGCACCGCAACCAGCACCGACGCGCTCGACTGCAGCGCCTCCAGTCCGAGTTGCACGGCGCGCGGGCCCGCGATCTGGCCCATGGCGCCGTCGGCGTCGAGCACGACGCCGCCCGGGAAGGTCTTGTGCGACATCTCGGGGCGTGGGTTGAAATCGCCGGCACGCAGGCGTTCGACGTAGGAGGGGACCCGCGTCAGGCCATGCGTCTTGTAGCCGCGCAGCTCGCTGCGCACCAGCGCGGCGGCGGCTTGGGTCGCCTGGTCTGGCGCCACGCCGCATGACTCAAACACGGCGGCAGTCCAGCGCGCGAGGCTGTCAGTGTTCCAGCGGATACTCATGTCGATTTCTCCCGCACGATCATCAGGCGCTCCGCGAACGGGGCGGCGTAGACCGACTGGTAGTAGAGCGGCTGGTCGCGCAGCGTGTAGCCACGCAACTCCATGATGAATGCCGGCGCCTCGGGGTCCAGACCAAGTTCCTGCGCGGCCACGGCCGGGGCCGGGCCGAAGCGGATCCACTGGTCCACGCGCAGCGTCGGCAGCGACAGGCGCTGGCCGATCAGCTCGCGCAGGTTCTTCTCCAGGGCATCGCGGTCCAGCCCGCCGAGTTGCGCGAAGTCTTCCTCGCGCAGCCAGAACTCGCTGTAGAGGTCGAAGCGGCCGCCGACGCTGATCACGCGCTCGATGCGCACGTAGCCGTCACCGGCGAGGAACTCCGACCACGGACCCTTGCGCTTGATCCGCTTTACCGAGCGCGCATGGACGTAGGACGGCAGTTCGTTGCCCTGTTCATCGCGGAAGCGCAGGTAACGGACATCCGCCGGCGCCACGCGCGTCCCGGAAACAAAGGTGCCCCGTCCCTGTTCGCGCGTGATCAGTCCGGAATGCGTCAGCCGTGCCAATGCCTTCTGGACCGTGCCGACGCTGACTCCATGGAAGCTGGCGAGCTCGCCCTCGGAGGGCAGGCGGTCGCCCTCGCGCAGGTCGCCGGATTCGATGGAGCGGATGATCGCGTCGGAGACGCTGCTAAGTTTGGTCATGGTTGTTCAGAGGCTCAGTGCGAATCGACTGACCGCGGTCTCCCGGATATCGAGCACCTCGCTGGTCAGCCGCGTGCCGGATGCGACGTCCATCGCATAGCCAAACAGCTGCTCGCCGAGGTCGGAGATCTTGTCCCCGTTCTGCAGGACTCCGCTGACGTCGAAGTCAATGTTGTCGGCCATGGTGTGCAGGGTATTGACGTTGCCGCACACCTTGACGGTCGGTGCCACCATGCTGCCGATCGGATTGCCCACCCCCGTGCCGAAGAAGGTGAGCTGGCATCCGCCGGCAGCCAGCGCAGTCAGATTTTCCACTGCCGCGGCCGGCGCGTCCATGAAATGCAGCCCCTTCTTCTGCGGCGCCTCGCCGTAGCGCAGCACGCCCACCAGCGGGCTGGTGCCGGCCTTGGCCATCGCGCCCAGCGCCTTTTCCTCGACCGTGGTCAGGCCGCCGCGCTTGTTGTCGGGCGAAGGCTGGTCCTCGCGCATGTCGACCCCGCGCGAGATCGCCAGGTCTTCCATGTTGCGCACCGCCGTGACGAAGGCCTCGCGCACCCGGCCATCAGCCGCGCGCTCGGCGAACAGGTGCTCGGCGCCGATGAACTCCGAGGTCTCGGAAATGATCACGGTGCCGCCGCCGGCGACCACCATGTCCGCCATGCGGCCGATCACGGGGTTGCAGCTCAGCCCGGAAGTGGTGTCAGAACCGCCGCACTCGACGCCGATCACCAGCGACGACACCGGGCATGGCACGCGGCGCGCCTTCGACGCGGCCAGCGACAGACGGCTGGCCTTGCGCGTGCCTTCGGCAATGCATGCGACCGTGCCGTCGGGCTGCAGGTGCACGCATTCGACCGGCTTGCCGGTGCTGCGGATGCGGCGCGCGACTTCTTCCGTCGACGATTCCTCCAGGCCCACCAGCAGCACCGCGGCGATATTGGGATTGCGGCCCAGGCCGGCCAGCGACTCGAATGCGAAATCCAGGTCGGCGCCGAACTGTCCGCGCACGAACAGCGTCGTGACCGGGATGCAGCCGCCCACGGTGCGGGCAATGGTGCGGGTGACCGGATTGCAGTTGTCCATCACGGAGACCACCGCGACCCAGTTGCGCACACCGACCGCGCCGTTCTCGCGCGGGTATCCGAGGAAGGTTGCTGTCATCTGCATTACCCCTTTTGCAGGTCGCCGCGGGCACGCGCCGACTCGATGTTGTGAACATGCATGTGTTCTCCGGCGCGCACCGCGCGGCTGGCGCGGCCGATGACCT
This sequence comes from Cupriavidus sp. FW305-27, assembly GCF_058787995.1. Taxonomy (NCBI): domain Bacteria; kingdom Pseudomonadati; phylum Pseudomonadota; class Betaproteobacteria; order Burkholderiales; family Burkholderiaceae; genus Cupriavidus; species Cupriavidus sp. FW305-27. The sequence goes on along the minus strand of NZ_JBYTAG010000053.1, from coordinate 3,375 downwards.
GGCCGTACTTCACGATGGTTTGTCCCTCGGCCGTGTCGGCGATGCAGATCTTGTGGCCGAACGGCACGTCTTGCAGCAGCACCAGCCTGCCTTGTCGCTCGCCTTCCAGTGCGCAGGCTTCGCCGGCCTGGCCGGCGTCCAGCAGGGTGGCCACATTGTCGGCCGGGTTCAGTACGATGGCTCGGGGCATTGATCAACTCCTGTATAGGTGTTGAGGTCAAATGTAGGGAGTCGGCTGCCATATAGTCAAGGATAAAACAGCGGAACTCAGAGAAAACCACTACTCCTACAGTTGAAGTCCTATATAGAAGTTTGTTGACATCAGTCCGGCCGCTGTCTATCGTCATGACAACGGCGATGTTGTTTGCGCCGGAGCATTGACGCAGTGAATCAATGGAGAAGGCGGACATGAACGTCATGTCACACAAGGAGAAGATCGCGAAGCTGCAGGTCCTGCGCGCACGCCTGGATCCGCTGCAGGACTTCGGCCTGTGGTTCTGGGCAGGCATGACCGCTGGCACCCATGCCGTCAATGCAGCACTGCACCAGGCCGGCATCACGCTGGACGACGACCGGTTCCCCACGCAACCCGGCGTCTACCTGGTGCCGCAGCCCGACGGCAGCCTGAAGCCGGCGTTCCGGCCGCTCGGCGACGTACTGCATGTCGGCCGCCCGAAAGTGGAGGGGCTGGTGCCTGCCGATATCGCCGGGATGATGGAAGCGATGGAGCACATCGAGCACTACCGTGATCCCTGTCTGCGCGAAGGGTTGGCACCCACCGCCGAGATTGCCGAGGGTTGCGATGCCGCGCTGCGCCGCTGCCTGGACTTATTGGAAGCGCGCCTGGAAGGAGACCGCCATGGACATTGAGCAGCACATGGCGATGGCGCGCAGTCTCGAGGCGTCGCTGCAGAAGTGCACCAGCGCCGACTACGAGATGACTATCGAAGGCGCGATGCTGGCGGGCACGCACTGGCTGAACGCGCTGCTGCACAAGCTGGGCGCGACGCCGCCGCAGGCGGATGTGTTCCACACCTACCTGCTGACGGTCAATGAATTCCGGCGGCTGGCGGTGGCGGCGGAGAAGCCGCTGCACGCGCTGGCCGCCATCGAGGACACGCGGGCGCCGTTTGTGCGCGGCAACCATCCGGGTGGAGAAGCTGCTGCCGAACGGGCGCTGGAACTGCTGTCGCTGATCCGCGCGACGGCGCTGGGACGCGCATAGCAAGTTCAGACACAGCAAGAGACACGTCGAGAGACAGGATAAGGAGACAACAGTGAAGGCAGTCCGTGTAGTGCCGGGCCCCGAGGGCGGCAAGGTCGAAGTGCAGGCTATCCCCGTGCCGGTGGCGGCAGCGGGGCAGGTACTGGTGAGGGTGCGCGCTGCCGGCCTCAACCGTGGCGAGATCAACCAGGCGAAGGAACTGCGCTCGGGCAACACCATCACCACCGGCGTCGAATTTGCCGGCGAGATCGCCGAAGTCGGTGAAGGCGTCAGCGGCTGGCGCAAGGGCGACCGCGTGATGGGCCACGGCCGCGGCTGCCAGGCGGAGTATGTGGTGGCCGATCCGTTGGCGCTGATCCCGGTGCCGGACGGCATGTCGTGGATCGATGCCGCGGCGTTCCCCAACGTCTTTATCACCGCGCATGACGCTCTGGTTACCAACGGCCGCCTGGTGGCGGGCGAGTCGGTGCTGGTCAACGGCGCCTCGGGCGGCGTGGCGATGGCGACGATCCAGATCGCCTCGCTGATGGGCGCCCGGCCCGTGATCGCGTCCTCGCGCTCGGCGGCCAAGCTCGACAAGATCATCCAGTTTGGCGTGGATGTCGGCATCGACGCCTCGCAGGACGACCAGGTCGAGGCCGTCTTGCAGGCCACCGACAACAAGGGCGTCGACATCATCATCGATACCGTCGGCGGCCCGGTGTTCGAGGCCAACATGAAGAGCCTGGCGGTCAAGGGCCGCCTGGTGAATATCGCGCGGCTGGGCTCGGCGACCGCCCAGATCGACCTGGCGCAGCTCTGGCTCAAGCGCCTGCAGCTGATCGGCGTGACCTTCCGCACGCGCACGGAACAGGAGCGGCTGGAATGCATCCAGGCCTGCGCGCGCGACATGCTGCCCTTTTTGCGCGCGGGCCGCGTGCGGCTGCCGATCGACCGGACCTTTGCCATGACCGACATCGACGCCGCGCATGCATACATGAAGCAAGACCAGCACGTCGGCAAGATCGTGTTGCTGGTCGACTGATTCCACAGAGAAGCGATAGATAAGAGGAGACATGATGACAATCCAGATCAAGCCGCTGACCGGCTCCGTGGCCGCAGCCGTGACCGGTGTCGACCTGAACCAGCCGCTCGACGACGCCAGCTTCGAGGTCCTGCACCGGGCATTCCTGGAGCATGGCGTGCTGGTGTTCCGCGGCCAGCAGCTGCAGCCGGCCGCGCAGGTCGCGTTCGCCCGGCGCTGGGGCAAGCCGGTGCAGGGCAACCCGCTGCTCAAGGGCCTGACCGAGTTCCCGGAACTGGCGCAGGTCACCAGGATCCCGAAGGAAACCGCCTCGACCGAGGCCTGGCATTCCGACTCGATCTATACCGAGGTGCCGCCGAAGATCTCCATCCTGTCGGCCGTCACCATCCCCATCGGTGGCGACACCATGTGGTGCAACCAGTACGTCTCGTACGACCGCCTGTCGCCGGCGATGCAGCGCATGATCGACGGGCTGCGGGCCCGCTTCTCGGGCGCGCGGCTGGCCAAAATGACGGGTTCGGACAAGGTGCCGACAGCGGTGCACCCGATCGTGCGCACGCACCCGGAGACCGGGCGCAAGGCGCTCTATGTCGGCCACCCCGACACCGCGCAGTGCATCGAAGGCATGACCGAAGCGGAGAGCCGCCCGCTGCTCGACTTCCTGTATGAGCACTCGGTGACGCCGGACAACGTCTACCGCCATATGTGGCAGGAGGGCGATGTGGTGATGTGGGACAACCGCTGCACCATGCACTACGCCGTGCACGACTATGGCAATGCCGATCGTGTACTGAACCGCGTCACGCTGGAAGGGGAAGTGCCCCGCTGAGCTGTACCGCCAAAAACCGGCGCCGCGCCTTGCCGTTGATCCGGCATGCGGCGCCCGGCACACAGGTTGCCCGTCCACCCCCGACGCACGGAATGCACGGGAACAAAGGAGATTGAAATGCAGATAGGGATCCCGACTGAGACGCGGGCGGGGGAGGCGCGCGTTGCCGCAACGCCGGAGACCGTGAAGAAATACGTGGCCCAGGGCCACAAGGTGGTCATGCAGGCCGGCGCCGGCGTAAGCGCCAGCCAGCCCGACGGCGCGTATGAGGCGGTCGGCGCCACCATCGGCACCGCC